>DATISQ010000126.1:0-4089 GCA_035581905.1 Cryobacterium sp. | reverse complement strand
ATGTTCCGCACACCCGACCCATTTCCATTTTCGTTTCCAGCGACAACCCGCAGGTGCGGGCCGAGCTGCAGATCGAGCGCAGCACCTACGAGGGCCCCGTCGGCATCCTCAGCGTGCTCGCGATCGCCGCGGAGGAGGTCGGCATCCCGACCCTGTCGATCTGGGCATCCGTTCCCCACTACGTGCACAATGCGCCCTCGCCGAAGGCGATGCTCGCACTGATCGACAAGCTGGAGGAGATCATCGACGTCGTCATCCCGCGCGGCGACCTGGTGAGCGAAGCCGAGGAATGGCAGAGCGGCATCGACACCCTGGCAGCCGAGGACGACGAGATGGCGGCCTACATCGGGCAGCTCGAACAGGCCCGCGACACCGTGGATTCCCCCGAGGCCAGCGGCGAAGCGATCGCCCAGGAATTCGAGAAGTACCTGCGCAAGCGCGGCGATGGCCGCGACTCCCGGGGCGAGGGGCGGCAGGGACCCGACGGACCTCGCCAGCCCTAGAGTTAGAGCGCGACGCCGAGCAGTGCGTCGGCGGCCAGGGCGACCAGGGCCGGGTCGTCGACCCCGCCGGTGGATGCGGCGTCCACAACCGCCAGCGCGGCGGGTGTGTCGAGGTCAGCGGCCAGGGCCGCCCTCAGCTGGTCGATGACCTGTCGGGCGTCGCCGGTTCCGGCCGTGCCCGCTGCTCCGAAGGCCGCGGTCCAGGCCGCCAGACGTGACTCCGCCGCCCGCAGGTGCGCGTCGGTCCACTCCCAGTCGGTGCGGTAGTGCTGGTCGAGCAGAGCCAGACGGATGGCTCGCGGATCGGTTCCCGCGGCGCGCAGCCTGGACACGAGCACCAGGTTGCCGAGGGACTTGCTCATCTTCTCGCCCTGGTAGGCCACCATGCCGGTGTGGCTGTAGACGCCGGCCAGCGGATGACCGGACAGTGCGGCCGCGTGCCCCGCACTCATGTCGTGGTGCGGGAAGATCAGGTCGCTGCCGCCGCCCTGCACCGTGAAGTCCGTGCCGAGTTCCTTCAGGGCGATGACCGAACATTCGATGTGCCAGCCCGGGCGGCCGGCGCCGACGCGCGAGGCCCAGGACGGCTCGCCGGGGCGGGCCGAGCGCCAGAGCAGCGGGTCGAGCACATCTCGTTTGCCGGGACGGTCCGGGTCTCCCCCGCGTTCGGCGAACAGGGCGAGCATGGTCTCGGGGCCGAGATTGCTCTCGTCGCCGAGCGTCCACGCGGTCGCGCGCTGGGCGGCCTCGATGTCGAAGTAGATGTCGGAACCGGCGGCCTCCGTCGGCTCGGGAGCGCCGTCGGCGGCCGGTTCCACGGGGACCGGGTAGGCGAGGCCGGCGTCCCAGAGCTGGGCCACGGCATCCGCGATCTCGTCGATCACGTCGGTGACGGCGACGTAGTCGTTGGGCGGGATGATTCCCAGAGCCTCCATGTCGGTGCGGAACAGGTCCACCTGCGATTCGGCGAGAGTCACCCAGTCCACGCCGGTGGCGGCCGCTCGCTCGAGGAGCGGGTCATCGACATCCGTCACGTTCTGCGCGTAATGCACCCGGTAGCCACCGTCCAGCCAGACCCGCTGCAGCGTGTCGAAGGCCAGATAGGTGGCCGCATGTCCGAGGTGCGTGGCGTCGTAGGGGGTGATCCCGCACACGTACAGGCGGGCGATGTCGTTGGGCCTGGCCTCGATCAGGGCCGCGGTGGCGGTGTCGTGCAGCCAGGGTGCGCCGGACTGACCGGGGAGTCGCGGAATTTCGGGTCGTTTCCAGGCACGCATCGTTCCAGCCTAACTAGGCGGGGATGGTGTTCGTCACCAGCAGGCCGATCAGCACGAAGCCGAGCGCGATGCGGTAGATCACGAACGGCAGGAAGCTGCGCCTGGAGATGTAACTCATGAAGAACTTGATCACGAACAGGGCGACGACGAAGGCGATGACTGTGGCCGCCAGAGTGTCCCACGGGCCGAAGATCTCGGGCGTGCAGTTGGTCGACCCTTCCAGGCACGGCCTGGCGATCGCCTTGTACACCTGGTAGAACCCGCTGCCGAAGACGGCCGGGATGGCCAGCAGGAAGGCGTAACGGGCGGCGGCGGCGCGCTCGTAGCCCATGAACAGGCCGGCGGTGATGGTGCCGCCCGAGCGGGACACACCGGGGATGAGCGCGAGGGCCTGGGCGAAGCCGTAGATGATGCCGTGGGGCACGGTGAGGTCGTTCAGCCGGCGGCGCTTGGCCCCGGCGTAGTCGGCGATTCCGAGCAGGATGCCGAAACCGATCAGCACGCTGGCGGTGATCCACAGGTTGCGGAGCGAGGACTCGATCTGGTCCTGGAAGAGCAGGCCGAGCACCACGATGGGCAGCGATCCCAGGATGATCAGCCAGCCCATCCGGGCATCCGGGTCGGCGCGCGGAACCTTGCCGACGAGGGACTTCGACCACTGCCCGACGATCCGCACGATGTCACGCCAGAAGAAGATCACCACGGCGAGCTCGGTGCCGATCTGGATGATGGCGGTGAACCGGGCCCCCGGGTCGCCCCCGGTGCCCAGGAACTCCCCGACGATACGAATGTGGGCGCTGGAGGAAACCGGAAGGAATTCGGTCAGTCCCTGCACGAGTCCCAGGATGAGTGCGTCGATGAAGTTCACAAAATGCCCTTTTGCTGATCAGTAGTTCGAGAGCAGGTCGGTCAGGACCCGCCTGCCAAACACTAACGCGTCGAGAGGCACGCGTTCGTCGACGCCGTGGAACATCGCCGGGAAATCAAGGTCGGCGGGGAGTTTCAGCGGGGCGAAACCGTAGCCCTTGATCCCGAGCGTGCTGAGGGCTTTGTTGTCCGTGCCGGCCGAGCGCAGGTAGGGCAGCACGGGGGCGCCCGGATCGTGCCGGCCGAGGGTCTCGACAACCGCGTCGACGAGGGGTCCGCCGAATTCCGTCTCAAGGCCGATATCGCGGTGCATGATCACGATCTCGATGTCCGGGCCGACCAAGGCGGCCACCTCGGCGAGCACGGCGTCCTCATCGCCGGGCAGGGTGCGGATGTCGATGAGCGCCTCGGCCCGGTCCGGGATCACATTGTGCTTGTACCCGGCCTGCAGCACGGTGGGATTGGTCGTGGTGCGCAGGCTGGCCTGAATGAAGCCCGACGCCGTGCCCGTGGCGAGGGCCAGCTCGTCGGGACCGACGCGTTGCGGGTCGACGCCGAGCACCCGGGCCAGCTCCGCCAGCAGCTGCGTGGTGGTGTCGGTCAGACGAATGGGCCACTCGCGCCGGCCCACCCTGGCGACCGCCTCGGCGAGTCGGGTCACGGCGTTGTTGTGGATCAGGCGGGACCCGTGGGCCGCGTCCCCCCGCGCCACGAGCTTGATCCAGATCAGGGCCTTCTCGCCCGTCTGCAGCAGGTAGGCGCGCTGGCCGCCGAGCGTGATCGAGTAGCCGCCGACCTCACTGATGGCCTCGGTGGCTCCGTGGAAGAGCTCCGGGCGGGTGTCGACCAGGTGGTGCGAGCCGAGCACTCCCCCGGCCTCCTCGTCGGCGAAGAAGGCCACGATCAGGTCCCGGGCCGGCATCTGGCCGGAGCCGAGGATGTCCTGGAGCGACGCGAGCATCATGGCATCCATGTTCTTCATGTCCACGGCGCCGCGGCCCCAGAGGAGGCCGTCCTTGATCACCCCGGCGAACGGGTCCACCGACCAGGTCTCCGGGTCCGCGGGAACGACGTCGAGGTGGCCGTGGACCACCAGTGCGCCGCGACTGCTGTCGCGACCCGGAACGCGCACGACGACGCTCGTGCGGCCCGGTTCGGAATCGAACAGCTGCGGGGCGAGGCCCAGAGCCCGCAGGTTCGCTTCGACGTACTCAGCGGCATCCGTTTCACCGTTCGAACGGCCCTCGCCATAATTCGACGTGTCGAAACGGATGAGGTCGCGAGCGATCACGGCCGTCAGGTCCAGGTGTTCGTCGGACGGGGTGTCTGCAGCAGAGGAAAGCATGTCTGTCACGCTACCGGGCCGCACCATAGGACGGCGACGGTGGCCGCGGCGGGGAGGCCCGTGAATCCGTGCTAGATTATCTATTCGGCGGCCGGGA
>DATISQ010000125.1:0-3689 GCA_035581905.1 Cryobacterium sp. | reverse complement strand
GTCGAACCCGCGCGCTGTCACCCCCGACGACCTGACCCTGCTGCTGCGGAACGCCTGGGCCGGCACCACCCCGGGCGTGCGGTAGCCGCCGAACCCTACACTTCCGGTCGAGTTCGACCCGCACACCTGCCGAACTCGACCGCAACCGTCGAACTCGACGAGGGAATGGCCCCGCAGGCGCCCACTCCTGGCGCCACCCGCCGGCACCCGCCGCCACGCGCCGCCACGCCCGGCACCCGCCGCTCCCATTTGCCGCAGACACCTGCCGCGCTAGGCTGCCAGCGGAACAAGGGAGGCACGATGAGCAACACGGAGCGCGGCGACGGTGCCGAGCAGTACAACACCAACCAGAACGGGTCCGAGCAGGCCAACACCGATCAGAGCAACACCGATCAGAGCAACACCGACCAGAGCAACACCGGGCAGAACCCCGTCGAACGAACCCCCGAGGAGGCTGCTGACCGCCTCTCACGGCAGTTCGCGCAGGAATCACGGCTGCGCATCCTGCGGAGCAAGGCCGCGGTCGCCCGGTCCGAGGTCGATGCGATGGCCGCCATGCACCTCGACCCCGACACCCTCGAGGATCTGCTCGACGCGGCCAGCCCGCGGGAGGCCGAACGGCTGCGCAAATCCGAGCACGATATCAGTGTGCGCGTCGGCCACGCCCGAGCGAAGGCGGAGGCCGCCGAGGCCGAATACGAGCAGGCCGTGCTCGACGACTTCGACGAGGCCGAGCGCTAACCCCGCGGCGAGCCGGCCGCGGCGCACGAGGAACGGGACACCCGAAGACGGATGCCGCCCACCGGCATCCGTCTTCTGCTGCAGCCATTCCGCGCTACGTCGTGTCGTGGTTCCGCTCCGCCTCCGCAATGCGACGCACCGTCTTCAGGAAGCTGTCCGGGTTGAGGGAGATCGAGTCGATCCCCTCCTCCACCAGGAAGGCGGCGAAGTCCGGGTAGTTGCTCGGCGCCTGCCCGCAGATACCGATCTTGATGCCCGCTGCGTGGGCCTTGTGGATGGCCTCACGGATCATCTGCTTCACGGCCTCGTCGCGTTCGTCGAAGAGGGCAGCGAGGTCTTCGGAGTCGCGGTCGACGCCGAGCACCAGCTGGGTGAGGTCGTTGGATCCGATCGAGAAGCCGTCGAACCGGGTGGCGAACTGCTCCGCCAGGATCACATTGGCCGGGATCTCGCACATCATGTAGACCTGCAGCCCGGCCTCGCCGCGCACCAGACCGTTCTCCGCCATCACCGCCAGCACCTTGTCGGCCTCGGTCGTGGTGCGGCAGAACGGCACCATCACGATCACGTTGCGGAAGCCGATCTTCTCCCGGACCTGTTTGATCGCCCGGCATTCGAGGGCGAACCCCTCCCGGTAGCGCTCGTCGTAGTAGCGGGAGGCGCCGCGGAAACCGATCATCGGGTTCTCCTCCGTGTGCTCGAAGGCTGACCCGCCGATCAGGTGCGCGTATTCGTTGGTCTTGAAGTCGCTCATCCGCACGATCACGGGGTTCGGGTGGTAGGGCGCGGTCAGCTTCGCGATGCCGAGCGTGAGCGCCTGCACGAAGTATTCCTTCGGGTCCATATATCCGCGGGTGAGCTCTGCGATCTGACGGATGGCGACCCGGTCGGTGACCCGCGCCGGGTGCACGAGCGCCATCGGGTGGATCTTGATCAGGTTGTTGATGATGAATTCCATCCGGGCCAGCCCCACGCCGGCGGCCGGTAGCCGCCACCACTCGAAGGCGGCGGCGGGGCTGGCGATGTTGACCATCACCCGGGTGCGCGTCTCGGGCACTGTGCCGAGGTCGATCTCCTCGGTCTCGAAGGCCAGCTCGCCCTCGTAGATGTAGCCCTCGTCGCCCTCGGCACAGGAGATCGTGATCAGCTGGCCATCCGTCAGCGTGTCGGTGGCGATGCCGGTGCCGACGACGGCCGGCACGCCGAGTTCGCGGCTGACGATCGCGGCGTGGCTGGTGGAACCGCCGTGGTCGGTCACGATGCCGGCCGCGCGGGTCATGATCGGCACCCAGTCCGGGTCGGTCATCTCGGTGACCAGGATGGCCCCGTCGACGAACTTCTCGATATCGGCCGGGTCCTTGATCACGCAGGTGACGCCGGACGCGATGCTGTCGCCGATCGCGACCCCGGACACCAGCAACGGCCCGGTCCCGACCAGGGTGCTCACCGTGAACCGGGTGCCGCTGGCCTGCGAGTGCACGGTCTCCGGGCGCGCCTGCACCAGGAACAGTTCTCGGGTCAGGCCGTCCTTGGCCCATTCCATGTCCATCGGCCGGCCGTAGTGGTTCTCCACGATCACAGCCCAGCGGCCCAGCTTCACGATTTCCGCGTCGGTGAGCACGAACGACTGCCGCTCGCGCTCGGGCGTGTCGATGGTGCGGGTTCGGGCGCTGCCGCCCTTGGCGTAGACCATCTTGCGGGCCTTCTCGCCGAGGGTCTTCTCGATGATGGGCGTGCAGCCGGGCTGATCGAGCAGAGCCTTGAACACCAGGTACTTGTCGGGGTTGACCGTTCCCTGCACCACCGTTTCGCCGAGCCCCCAGGCGGCACTGATCACCGCCACGCCCGGAAAGCCGGTGTCGGTGTCGATGGAGAACATCACTCCGGAGCCGCCGACGTCGGCTCGGATCATCCGTTGCACGCCGATCGAGAGCGCCACGTCGAGGTGGTCGAAGTTCTTGACCTCGCGGTAACTGATCGCCCGGTCGGTGAAGAGCGAGGCGTAGCAGCGGCGGCAGGCGTCGAGCAGGTCGCGTTCGCCGGTCACGTTGAGGAACGTCTCCTGTTGCCCGGCGAAGCTGGCGTCGGGCAGGTCCTCGGCGGTGGCGCTGCTGCGCACGGCCACGGGCAGGTTCGACTGCCCGGCCTTCTGCGACAGTTCCCGATACGAGGCACGGATGCCGTCGGCGATCTCCGCGGGAAACTCACCTCCCAGGAACAACTCGCGCAGGGCCTCGCCCGTGACACGCAGCGAGGCACGACCGTCGTGGAACAGGGCCAGCTGGCGCCGCAGTGCCGGCTCGATCCCGTTCGCCGTGATGAACGCGCGATAGGCGTCCGCGGTCGTCGCGAACCCGTCGGGCACCTGCACACCATCGTCGCTGAGGGCCCGCACCATCTCGCCCAGCGACGCGTTCTTGCCGCCGACCTGCGGGATGTCGCCCAGACCGATCTCGTTGAACCACACCACACTGCTTTCGAGCATTTGTTTTACCGCTCCTTTTATGAGTTCTGCGTGACATTGCGCGATACGCCCCTGCGTTGCCGAGACATGGCGCGCTTGTGACCCGGTTGCTCCGTGTTAAGCCAGGTGGTGGCACCGTACTCCCCCGCACGTGGCCCCGGCTAGGCGAGCGGCGAGGTCGACGGTTCCGGTCGAGTTCGAGCCGCACACCGGTCGAACTCGACCGCAGGGGTCGAACTCGGCGACGGTGGGTCCGGCCGCTCCGCCGGCAATGTCAGTGGCTCCTGAGACTCTCGAATCACTCCCCAGGAGGGAGCCTCAACCAGGAGGTACAGATGACTGATCCCAACTACACCGCTCTGCTGCTCGTGATCGACCGGAGCGGCTCGATGTCGAGCATCCGTGACGACATGGTCGGCGGCCTGACCGCGATGCTCGCCGAACAGGCCGCCGAGCCGGGCCTGCTCACCGTGGACATCGTCAC
>DATISQ010000124.1:0-2100 GCA_035581905.1 Cryobacterium sp. | reverse complement strand
GATCATCAACCTCGCCGAGCACAAGGTGCTGCCCTATGAGGCGGTGGGTGCCGGCGGCATCCTGGTCGCGTTCATCAAGGCCATGCTCTGCAACTGGATGGTCGCCATCGGCACGATCATGTTCTACACGTCGAAGTCCACGGGCGGCAAGATCCTCGCGATGTGGCTGCCGGTGACCACCTTCTTCAGCCTCGGCCTCGAGCACGCGATCGTGAACATGTTCGCCATCCCGGCGGGCATCATGCTCGGCGCCGACATCACGATCGGCCAGTGGTGGGTCTGGAACCAGGCGCCGGTGCTCCTCGGCAACCTGGCCGGCGCCATCCTCTTCACCGCGCTGCCGATCTACTTCTCGCACCGCACCCGCGTGAACCGCGCCCGGGTGGCCGCCGAAGCCGTGACCCCCGCCGAAGCCGCCGCCAGCGCCGAAGCAGCCCCCGCCGAGCCCGCCCTCGTTCGCTCGTAGACTTCTCCCGTGCGCATCGACATCATCACCATTTTCCCGGAGTTCTTCTCCGTCCTCGACGTCTCCCTGGTCGGCAAGGCCCGGCAATCGGGACTGATCGACCTGCGGGTGCACAATCTGCGCGACCACACCCACGACCGGCACCACACCGTCGACGACACGCCCTACGGCGGCGGCGCCGGCATGGTGATGAAGCCGGAGCCCTGGGGTGACGCGATCGACGGGATCCTCACCGATGTGCAGCCTGTCGCCGTGCCGACGGATGCGCCCGTCGCCGGGGACGCACCCGCTGCGACGGATGCCGCTCCGCTCCTGATCTTCCCGTCCCCGGCCGGCGAGTTGTTCACGCAGGCCATGGCCCGCGAGCTGGCCGAGGAGCCGAACCTCATCTTCGGTTGCGGACGCTACGAGGGCATCGACCAGCGGGTCTTCGACCACTTCGCCGAGGCGGGCCGGGTGCGTCTGGTCAGCCTGGGCGACTACGTGCTCAACGGGGGAGAGGTGGCCGTGATGGCCATGATCGAGGCCGTCGGGCGCCTGATCCCGGGGGTCGTCGGCAACCCGGAGAGCCTCGTCGAGGAATCCCACGCGGACGGCCTGCTCGAATACGCGAGCTACACCAAGCCCGCCGCCTGGCGGGGCCTCGAGGTCCCGCCGGTGCTGCGGAGCGGCAACCACGGCGCCATCGCCGCATGGCGGCGCGAACAGCAGCTCGAGCGCACCGCCCGGGTGCGCCCCGACCTTCTGCCGCCAGCGAACTGAGGGCGTCTGCTCACGCAGCCCGGGTAGTCTGATTCCGTGTTCGTACGCAGGGTCTTCTACTACTGGCAGTTCATTGCCGTGCTGGTGCTTCCGGCCTGGCTTCTGATCGGCGCCTCCGTCTACGGAAGCGGCGGCTGGGACGTCGTCGGCAGCTTCTTCACCGGCCTCGTGGTCGGTGTGAGCCTGCTGGGTGTGAGCCTGATCTTCTTCGCCCGCACAGCGGTGCGCAGCACCCGCATGGTGTCGTGGGCCGACGTGGGCATCCTCACGCTCTGGCACGCCCTGATCGTGGCCATGGGCTTCACCTACGGCGTCGCGCCGGGGCTCGCCGCGCTGGTGATCCTGGTCGGGATCGGCGCCTTCTGGTTCGCCATCTGGGAGCTGGTCGACGCCGCCCGCCGCAGCATGCGGGCCATGATGCTCCTGGTCGAGGAGACGGCCCGTGGCCCCATGGTCCCGCCGACGACGCCGCCCACCCTGGTTCCGACCGACGGTTTCATCCCGACGCCGGATCCCTCCGTCATCATCGTGCGCGAGCAGCAGCTGCAGTCGCACGAGGAGACGCCCGCAGAGCAGAAGCCCCAGCACAAGCCCGAGAATTAGGGTCATTTTTGCGGGCGCGGTGCGTTTCGTGACATAATCATCGTTTGTGCCGTGGCAAGCCTCTGCCACAGGGGAGCTGCAACGTATCGGCACGCACCACACTCATTCATTTGCTGATCCGCACGTCCTGCGTGACGGATCGCATAAGCCGTAGTCGTCCTGTGGCGGATACAGAGAGCGAACAATATGCATATTCTCGACCAGGTGGATGCACCATCCCTCCGCAAGGACATCCCGGCGTTCCGCGCCGGCGATACCGTCAAGGTCCA
>DATISQ010000123.1:0-1846 GCA_035581905.1 Cryobacterium sp. | reverse complement strand
CGTCGGCGCGGGACAGCGGCCACAGCCGGGATCCGATTCCACCGGCCGGAATCACGCAGTAGAAACGATCGAGTGGTTCCGTTGAATCAAGCATTCCGCCAGACTAGCGCTCGGTCCGTGCCGTTCACAGTGCGTTCACCTGCCCGCCGGAGGGCGTGCCTACGCTCGCCTCATGAGGGTTGCACTCATCACCGAAAGTTTCCTGCCCACGATCAGCGGAGTCACCACGAGCGTCTGCAAGGTGCTGGAGCACCTCGCCCGCACGGGCCACGACGCGATGGTCATCGCCCCGGCGGGCGCGCCCGCCGAATACGCCGGCTTTCCCGTGCACGGCGTGCCCGCGGCACGCTACCGGCAGTTCCCGGTGGGGCTGCCCAGCCCGCAGGTGCACCGCCTGCTGGCCGATTTCAACCCGGACGTGCTGCACGCGGCCTCGCCGTTCCTGCTCGGCGCCCAGGGCCTCGCCGCCGCGAACCGGCAGGACGTGCCCAGCGTCGCCGTCTTCCAGACGGATGTCGCCGGTTACGCCCGCCGCAACCGGCTCGGCCCGGCCGCGCAGTCGGCCTGGCGTTTCGTCAAGTGGGTGCACGAGGGAGCCGACCTCACCCTGGTCCCCTCCTCCGCGTCGATGACGGACCTGCGCCGCATCGGCCTCACCCGGCTTGAGCACTGGTACCGCGGCGTCGACCTGGTCGGCTACCACCCCAACCGGAAATCCGACCCGGAGGTGTCCGCCCTCCGGCGTCGGCTGGCCCCGAACGGGGAGGTCGTCGTGGGCTACGTCGGCCGCCTGGCACCGGAGAAGCAGGTGGAGAGGTTCCGGGCCCTGCGGGGGATGCCGGGCATCCGTCTCGCCCTCGTCGGCGACGGCCCCTCGAGGCCGGCGCTGGAGCGGGAGCTCGCCGGAATGCCGGTGACCTGGCTCGGGCGCCTGGACGGGCCGGACCTGGCGCGGGCCTACGCGAGCTTCGACCTGTTCCTGCACGCCGGCACCGAGGAGACCTTCGGCCAGACCCTGCAGGAGGCGCACGCCGCGGGGCTGCCGGTCGTGGCTCCGCGGGCCGGGGGCCCGATCGACCTGGTCGGCCACGGCGAAAACGGGTTCCTCTTCGCTCCGGACGACGAACGGGACCTGCGCGCCTGCGTCACCCGGCTGGTCCTGGATCCCGGGCTCCGGCGACGGATGGGCGAGGCGGGACGGCGGAGCGTGCTCGGCCGGTCGTGGGAGAACGTCTGCGGCGCGCTGCTGGCGCACTACGAACAGGTGATCGACGAACGTGCCGCCGTTCGCGCCATGGTTGCGGTTCCGCTGTCAATGCAGCGCTAGTCAGCGCATCCGCGTTTTATCTCGGCGCAGAGACACTTATGATTGTTCCACGTGCATATTGCGCATTGTCGGCCTGATTCGTCGAGGCCGCTACTCAGCCAGGGAGGGTTGGTCATGCCAGAGCAGGCAGCGACACTGACATCCCAGCAGAAGACGACATCACGACGCCCCGCGGGAACCCTGTATCGGGGCCGCGAGGGCATGTGGTCGTGGGTTCTTCACCGTATTACCGGTGTTGCGATCTTCTTCTTCTTGCTGGTTCACATCTGGGACACCGCGCTGGTGCGCGTCAGCCCGGAGGCCTACAACGCGGTCATCGCCAGCTACCAGACGCCGATCATGGGGATCGGCGAGGTCGCCCTCGTCGCGGCCATCGTTTTCCACGCCTTCAACGGGCTGCGGATCATCCTGATCGACTTCTGGAACGCCAAGTACCAGAAGGCCATGTTCTACGTCGTGATCGCCCTGTGGGTGGTAACGATGCTCGCCTTCGTGCCGCGCCACCTGATCAACGTGTTC
>DATISQ010000122.1:0-6785 GCA_035581905.1 Cryobacterium sp. | reverse complement strand
ACCAGGTCATCGCCGCCCGGCCCGACATCGTGATCAGCACCCTGGGGCTCAACGACAACTTCTCGATGCCGTCCCGCGCCGATGAGATCGAGGCGGCGATCGGGCGCGACTTCGAGAGGATCCGGGCTGCCCTGCCCGAGGCGCGCCTCATCGTCGTGGAGCCATTCTGGTACACCGAGGAGCGCCCGGACTCCGTGGAGCAGATCATCGGCTGGGTGCGGTCGGCCGCGCTCGCCGCCGGCGCCGACTACATCCCCGGCGCCTCACACTGGCTCGACGGGCACCCCGAGTGGATCGCCGACGACGGCCTCCATCCCAACGACGCCGGCTATGCGGCCCTCGCCAAGCGCATGACCGCCGAGCTCTCCGCGCTGGGGCTGTAGCACCGCCCGCCGGCGGCGGGGCTGTCGTACCGCCCGGGGGCTGGTCCTCCCCACGAGCAGCCGCGCCGCAGAACGCACAGCTTGCCGGCCCCGGGAAGGTCGGGCGTGCCTGCCCGCCACGCTGAGGGCGGAGGTGCTCGTGGCACGCAAGGACGAACTGGGCAGGCAGGGCGAGGAGTGCGCCGCGGCCTTCCTCGCCGCCGCCGGCTACCGGGTGCTGGAACGCAACTGGCGCTGCGGGCAGGGTGAGATCGATGTGGTTGCCGAGATCGGGGGAGAGATCGTCTTCGTCGAGGTGAAGACGCGTTCGGGAACCCGCTTCGGGCATCCGTTCGAGGCCATCACCGTCGCCAAGCTCGCCCGGCTGCGTCGCCTCGCGGCGGCCTGGTGCGAGCAAGCGGATGCCTGGCCCGCCCGCATCCGGGTCGACGCGGTCGCCGTGATCATCCGCCCCGGCGCCGAGCCCGTGATCGAGCACCTGACGGGGGTGTTCTGATGGGGCTCGCCCGCACGCAGGCGGTGGCCCTGGTCGGTTTGACCGGGGCGCTGGTGGAGGTGGAGGCCGACATCTCCGGGCAGTTGCCGGGCATCATCCTGATCGGGTTGCCCGATGCGGCGCTGTCGGAGGCCACCGAGCGGGTGCGCGCAGCGGCGAAGAACTCCGGCTGCCCCCTCACCCGCAACAAGCTCACCGTCAATCTTTCCCCGGCGTCGCTGCCGAAGCACGGGTCGGGCTTCGACCTGGCCATCGCGCTGGCCTGCCTCGGGGCGGACCAGGTGGTCGCCCCCGCCTCGGTGGGCCGGGTGGTGCACATCGGCGAGCTGGCCCTCGACGGGAGGCTGCGGCCGACCCCGGGTATGCTCCCGGCGGTGATCGCGGCCTCCCGGCTCGGCCACGGAACGGTGATGGTGCCCACCGGCAACGTCGACGAGGCCTCCCTCGTGCCGGGGGTGCGGGTGATCGGCGTCGCCTCCCTCCGGGACGCCGCCATCTGGCACGGCGCCGAACTCGAACCGATCCCGGTCGACCCCATCCTGGTCCCGGGCGACGCCGCGTCGGAGGTGGCCGAACCAGACCTGGTCGACATCATCGGCAATGACGACGCGATCCTGGCGTTGCAGATCGCCGCGGCCGGCGGTCACCACGTGTTCATGGTGGGGCCGCCGGGCGCCGGCAAGACGATGCTGGCCGCCCGGCTGCCGGGGCTGCTGCCCGACCTCGACGCGGAGGCCTCCCTCGAGGTCAGTTCCATGCGTTCGCTCAGCGGCCGCGCCGTCGGGCGGGCCCTGATCACCCGCCCGCCCCTCGAGGCGCCGCACCACACGGCGACGGCGGCGGCCATGGTCGGCGGGGGCAGCGGGCAGATCCGGCCGGGGGCCGCGGCGCGCGCCTCCCACGGGGTCCTCTTTCTCGATGAAGCCCCCGAATTCGGCTCGGCGGTGCTCGACGCGCTCCGGCAGCCGCTGGAATCAGGGGTGATCAGCATCCACCGCGCCAACGCGGTCGCCCATTTCCCGGCCCGCTTCCAACTCGTGATGGCAGCCAACCCCTGCCCCTGCGGGCAGTACGGCGCCCCCGACCTGGACTGCACCTGCCCGCCCAGCTCAAGGAGACGGTACCTGGCGCGCATCTCGGGACCGCTGCTCGACCGCATCGACATCCAGCTGAAGGTGCAACGCATCACCGCTGCCCAGCTGCGGCTCGCCACCGAGACACCCCGCCTGGCGAGCGCCGTCGCCCGCGGACGGGTGGTCGAGGCTCGCGCCGCCGCAGCCCAGCGCCTCGAAGGCACGCCGTGGACGCTCAACTCCGACGTGCCCGGCCCCTGGCTGCGCGGACCCGAGGCCCGCCTCGGCGGTGCGGCCACGGCCATCCTCGATCGCGCGCTCGAACGCGGCGGCATCACCATGCGCGGCTACGACCGCGTGCTGCGGGTGGCGTGGTCGATCGCCGACCTCGAGGGCGTCTCCCGGCCGGGCATCGAACAGGTGGGGCAGGCCTTGTACCTGCGGAAGGGAATGACGTCATGATGATGTTCGGGCTGGAGGAATCCGCGGTGGTCGCGCTGACCGGGGGCGTGCGGGCATCCGCCGGGCCGGTCCCCGGGGATGCCGCGGCCGCCGGCGACGTGTTCGCGCGCGCCGCGTGGACCGGTATCGCGGAGCCGGGCGACGGAGCCGCAGGACTGCTGGTGCAGGGGCTGGGGGCAGGGCCGGCACTCACCGCCGTCCTCGACCTGTGGACCGGCGCCCGGCTGGCGGCCGCGCTGGCCGCCACGGGTTTGCCGGTGACCGAGGACCTGCAGTCCCAACTGGAGCAGGGCCTGCAACGGTGGCGGCCGCGGTTGTCCTCGGCCGAGGTGATCCGCTCTCTGCAGCAGGCGGCACGCGTGTCCGCCGGGCTCCTGGTGCCCACCGACGCGCACTGGCCGACCGGCGTCGACGACCTGGCCGTGCACGCCCCGATCGCGCTGTGGTGGCGGGGCATCCCCACGGCTTTGACCGCGCTCCCCAACTCGATCGCCCTGGTGGGTGCCCGCGCCGCCACCGGCTACGGCGAGCACGTGGCGATGGAGGCCTCCGCTGGTCTCGTCGACCGCGGTTTCCTCATCGTCTCCGGGGCGGCGTACGGAATCGACGGCATGGCCCACCGGGCGGCGCTGGCCAGCTCGGGTCTGACCGTCGCGTTCCTTGCCGGGGGAGTGGACCGCTTCTACCCGAGCGGTCACGACGCCCTGCTGAGCCGCATCGCGACGATGGGGGCGATCCTGTCCGAACTTCCCTGCGGGGCCGCACCCACCAAATGGAGGTTTCTGCAGCGCAACCGGTTGATCGCGGCCGCGAGTGCGGCCACGGTCGTGCTCGAGGCCGGCTGGCGTTCGGGTTCGCTCAACACCGCCGGGCACGCCGCCGCGCTCGGCCGGCCGCTCGGCGCCGTGCCGGGCCCGGTGACCTCGCCGACCTCGGCCGGTTGCCACCGGCTGATCCGCGAATACGACGCCGTGTGCGTCACCACAGCCGCGGAGATGGCCGAACTCGTCGGCGAACGGATGCTGAGCCTCACCCTCGACCTGCCTCCGGCCGACGGCGACGCGGCCGGGTTCGGCGCCCGCACGAGCGACCAGGTGCGCGTGTTCGACGCGCTGAGCACGCGGACGGCGCGCACCGTGCCCGACATCGCCCGTCGGGCCGGTCTGTCGACGTCCGCCGTGCAGGGGTCCCTCGGCGCCCTCGACCTGGAGGGTGCGGTGCGAGAGAAGGAGACCGGCTGGGTGCGCGGCCGGTAGCGGGGCCCCCCGGGCCGGCCCGGGCGTGGGCCGGCTCGTCAGAAACCGACCCGGTGGCCGCGCCCGTCGAGACCCGGCCCGGTGGCCGCGCCCGGCAGGACCTGACGTCAGCGGCAGGCCGTAGTCTGGGCGACACCGACGAAAGGTGAGCCATGTCAGCCGTGCAATTGGGCCAGTACCCGCCCGCCACCCACCTCATCGCCCATATCAGCGACACCCATTTCCTCGGCGGGGGCCGGGCGCTCTACGGCGCGGTCGACACCGACACCACGGTGTACCAGGCGATGGCGCAGCTGGAACGGTCCGGTCTCCGGCCCGACGCCCTGCTCTTCACCGGGGACATCGCCGACCGAGGTGAGGCCGATGCGTACCGCCGGGTGCGCGACATCGTCGAGGCCGCGGCCGAACGAATGGGCGCCCCCGTCATCTGGGTGATGGGGAACCACGACAAACGCGAGGCCTTCCGCACCGAGCTGCTGGGAGAAGCGGCATCGACGACGCCCGTCGACCGGGTCGTCGACATCGGGGGAGTGCGCATCATCGTGCTGGACACGAGCGTTCCCGGGTACCACCACGGCGACCTGTCCGACGCGCAGCTGGCGTGGCTGGCCGATGTGCTCAGCGAGCCGGCCCCGCACGGCTCCCTGCTGGCACTGCACCACCCGCCCGTTCCCACGATGCTGCCGCTGATGGCCATCCTCGAGCTGCGGGGGCAGGCCCGACTGGCCGAGGTGGTTGCCGGCAGCGACATTCGGGCGATCCTGGGCGGGCACCTGCACTACGCGACGACGGGCCTCTTCGCGGGAATCCCCGTGTCTGTCGCCGCGGCGACCTGCTACACGATCGATCCCACCTCGCCGGCCGGGGCGCTCAGCGGCCTGCAGGGTGGGCAATCGATCAACCTCGTGCACGTGTACGACGACCAGATCGTGCACTCGCACGTGGCTCTCGGCGAGTTCGAGGCGGCGACCGGCTTCGATGCGGCGTTCCTCGCCCGGATGGAGGCGCTCACGCCCGACGAGCGCACCGAAGCCTTCTCGCGGCAGGCCTGACCGGGATGAGCGGGCCGGAATCGGGTCACGTTCCACAGCTGGGCCCACCGCCGGTTTCCGTGCCGCAGCCTGGACCGGGTCACCTCCTCGCTGCGTATGTCGAAGACTTCATGGTCTATCTGACCGTTGAGCGCGGCTTCTCGGTGCACACCGTGCGCGCGTACCGCACCGACCTGGCGGGCCTGGTCTCGTTCGCCGAGACCCGCGGCGTGACCGACCCGGAGGGGTTGGGCCTCGACCTGCTTCGCGACTGGCTGTGGGTCGGATCCCAGGCCGGGCTCGCCCGGGCGACCATCGCACGGCGGTCGGCCTCCGCCCGCAGCTTCACGGCCTGGCTGGCACGCACCGGCGGCAGCGCGGCCGACCGCGCGGTGCGGCTGCGCTCGCCGAAACCAGGCCGTCCACTGCCGCGCGTGATCAACCACACCCAGATGCAGGAGCTGCTCGCCCACCTGGAGCTGCATGCCGCCGGCCAGGACCCGGCGGCCCTGCGCGACCTCGCGATCGTCGAACTGCTCTACGCGTCGGGGCTGCGGGTCTCCGAACTCATCGCCCTCGACGTCGGTGACGTCGATCTGCACCGGCTCACGGTGCGGGTCACCGGCAAGGGGGCCAAGGAACGCGTGGTTCCCTTCGGCGTGCCTGCCCAGCACGCGATCCTCGACTATCTCGAGCGGGGCCGCCCCGGGCTGGCCGGGAATGCCGGTTCGCCGGTGAGCGCGCTGTTCCTCGGCGCGCGCGGCCAGCGCCTGGGCGTCAGGGCGGTCTACCGCCTGGTCGCCACCCTGCTGGCCGATGTGCCCGGCAACGGGCCGGCCGGTCCGCACGCCCTCCGCCACACGGCGGCCACCCACCTCCTGGACGGCGGAGCCGACCTCCGGGCCGTGCAGGAGTTGCTCGGCCACGCCAGCCTCGGCACCACCCAGATCTACACGCACGTCTCGGCGGAGCGCCTCAAACAGAGCTACCGCACCGCGCACCCGCGTGCCTGACCCGTCGGCTACCGGCCGCTCGAGTGCAGGGCCGGCAGCAGCACCGCACGCGGAACGCCGACCAGATACAGCAGCGGCGACACATAGCCGCCGTTCAGTCGGGCGCCGAGGTGCAGGCACCGCCCCGCGCAGTGACCGCCGTCGGCAACCGCGCCGACGAGTTGCCCCGCCGTGACCCGGTCACCGACCGCGACGTCGGCTGACACCGGCTCGAGGCTGGACACCAGGCCGTCGGCATGCTGGATCGAGAGCACGGGACGATCGACCACGAGGCCGGCGAACGAGACGACACCCTCGGCCGGCGCGACGACCTCCCGGCCAGCCTCGGCCGACAGGTCCAGACCGCGATGGCCCGGCGCATACAGGGTGGCGGGCGCCTGGAAACCCCGGAGCACCGGATGCGGCGGTGGCAGCGGCCAGTGCCAGGAGCCGGCGGTGGCCGTCTCCGCGGCCGGCACCGCCTCGGCCGGCGCGGCACCGGCCGGCGCCACACTCGGCGCGTCGCTCCGTACGATGGACAGGCAGGCCAGCGGCAGCAGCGCTGCCGCGATGAGCAGGCGGAAGACATTCATGCTGCCACCGTGCGGCATCCGCCCCGCTCTACACCGACGAGGTCGGCATCCGTGACCGAGGTCTGCACCACCCCGGCTGGGGAGGGATGCCGGCAGCCCGGCGGGCGCACGAGGCCCCTCCCGTGGGTGCTAAACTCTTCAGAGCAGCGCTTTGTGCGCTGACTACGCGTGCCCACTCGGCCTCCAGATCCACTCGGTCCTTGCTTCTTCGGAAGCTGGGCGGTTCTGTGCCGGGCACCAGGAGTAGTGATCACCCGATCACGACACAAACCGATTGGCGTTCGTCTGCTTCGCAGCGCGCGCCGGACAAGGAGAACGGCTCATGGCCGTCGTAACCATTCGCCAGCTGCTCGACAGCGGCGTGCACTTCGGGCACCAGACCCGCCGTTGGAACCCGAAGATGAAGCGCTTCATCTTCACCGAGCGGTCCGGCATCTACATCATCGACCTGCAGCAGTCGCTCGGGTTCGTCGACAAGGCCTATGACTTCGTCAAGGAG
>DATISQ010000121.1:0-10555 GCA_035581905.1 Cryobacterium sp. | reverse complement strand
GGGCGTGCCCGTCGGCGGTATCGCCGAGGCCGTCTTCGCCCGCGCCGTGTCCAGCCACCCGGAGCAGCGCGTCCCCGTGCGCGCGGCCATCACCGCCCGCCCGGAGATCGCCGTCGTCGGCCACACCTTCCAGGACGACGTTCGTCAGGCGCTCTACGCCTCGAAGGTCGTCGCTTACGCGCAGGGCTTCGACGCGATCATCGCCGGCGCGAAGAAGTACGGCTGGACCGTCGACAAGGGCGCCATCGCCACGATCTGGCGCGGCGGCTGCATCATCCGGGCCCAGTTCCTGAACCGCATCGTCGACGCGTACGCCAACGACCCGTCGATCACGTCGCTGCTCGTCGACCCGTACTTCGCCCAGGCCGTCGCCGACGGCGAGTCGGCGTGGCGCCGCGTGGTCTCGACGGCGGCACTGTCGGGGATCCCGGTCCCCGGCTTCGCGTCCGCGCTCAGCTACTTCGACTCTCTCGCCAGCGAACGACTCCCCGCCGCGCTCGTGCAGGGCCAGCGCGACTTCTTCGGTGCGCACACCTACAAGCGCGTCGACATGCCCGGCACCTTCCACACGCTGTGGTCGGGCGACCGCAGCGAGATCGAGACCGAGGGCTCCTCGCACTAGCGGCGCGCTCCTCCGGTTGCGCACCTGTTGCCGGAGCGGACGAGTGTTGCCCGCACACGGGCGACAGTTGTCCGCTCCGGCAACACTTGTCTGCCGGCCTGCCGGCCTGCCGGCCTGCCGGCCTGCCGATCAACGGAGGATCGGGAGCCCTGCGGTCGTGAGGATGCGCGCCAGCGACTGGCGCTGACGCACATCGGCCGGACCCCAGCGGGCCAGGCGATTGCCTTCCGAGCGGAGGTCATCCTCGCGCACCTTTTCCCGGGTGACCGCTTCCCCGGGCGTGAGTCCCCGGAGATACTCCTCCTTCAGGTATTTGCCCTGCCCGTCGAACTCCCCGATCAGACGATAGGCCGGCCACTCGAAGTCGGTGAAGTAGAAGCCGCCGCGAGGGTTCTCGTGGCACGTCTGAAGCACGGGATCGGGAAAGCCCAGTTCGAAGATCGCCACGCGACTGAGCGATTCACCCGGGTTGTCCGCATTGGGTCGTCCGAAGAGGATCGCCCGCTCCGCCCGCACCCACCCCCGGGGCGACATCGACTCCCGGAGCTTCTCGCGCAGCACCTCGTCCGTCATGAAGACCTCCGGGGACGCGTTCCGCGGGTTGAGGGCATGGTCGATCGCGACGACGGCGGTGGCGAAACTCGTGGTGCGCGCCAGATCGAGCAGGGTGCGCGCGGGACTGGTCACGAGCATCCCGTCGATGTCGACGATGTCCCCGTCGGGGACGACGCTGCGGTGGACCGTCACGCCGTTCTTGCTCCGCGCCCTGGACTGCGGTGGTGCCAGCACGTGCACCGTGCCCGGCCAGGCATCGGCCAGGGGAATCCCCCACACGGCAGCCGCCGATTGATGGCTGATCACCGGGTCGCGCGTTCGCGTGGCGACGACCGCGCGGATCTCCGCGAGGTGTCTTTGTCTCGGCGGGAGCCGCGCCCAGTGTTCCGTGGTCGTGAAGACGCCGCGGCGTAACCGCAGTGCGCTCCTCCCGAACTGCGCCTCGCGCCGAAACTGCCGGTCGGTCGACTCCGTGGCGGTGGCCCCTCCGGAGAGGTACAGCCCGGTGTGCTCGTCGATGCGCTCGTCGGTCATCTGCCGAGCTTCGCGGTTGGCGCCGGCACGCGGTCGCTCCCCCCGAGTTCTGTGCGGCCTGCGCGGCCCGGGGAGACTGGGGAGGGGGCCGGGTCGCTCCCAGCTGGACAGGTGTTGCCGCATCGGACGAGTGTTGCCCGCACACCGGCAACAGTCGTCCGCTCCGGCAACAGGTGGGGAGCTGCAGCACGAAGCAGCCTTGTTTGCGATACTGGGAGCCTGATGACGAGCGACGACCACCCCGAACTCTCCGGCTACGAGCCGCTGGATGCCGACCGGCCCCTGCGCAGTCGGCGCACGCTGGCCCTGATGCGCGTCATCGTCGTGCTCGGGCTCGTGGCCCTGATTGTCCCGGGCATCCTCACCGGCGTGCAGATCGCGTCGACCACGGCCGCCAACGCTTGCAGCGTGGCCACGGCCCGGTACTATCCGGGCGCCGTCGACTTCGACGCGCGCTTCGACCTGACCGGGCCGGGTGGCTTCGGCTGGCAGTGCTACGCGATCGACATCAACGAACGCGAGACGTATGTCGTCCCGCTCGGCATCATCCCCTCGGCGCCCCGGGTGCCCACCAGCGAGATGCCGGTCTAGACCCGGCCCACACGGAAGGGTTCACGATGGGCGCACCGAAGGGACCGACGTTCACCTTCACCGCCGAACTGTGGGAGTACCCGGGCACGGGCGCGTGGTTCTTCGTCTCGGTGCCCGCGGACCAGGCCGAGGACATCCGTTCTCTCACCGATGGTCGGCGGGGCGGCTTCGGGTCGGTGAAGGTCGCGGTCGCCGTCAACCGCTCACGCTGGTCGACGTCGCTCTTCCCCAGCAGCGAGGACGGCACGTTCATCCTCCCGGTGAAGAAGGCGATCCGTCAGGCCGAGCAGGTCGAGGCCGGAGACCCGCTCACGGTCGTGCTGGAGCTCCTGCTCTGAACTCCGCCCCTGACCGGGCGTTGACAGACCGCTGGCCGGCCACCGACATCCGTCGCAGACCGGCCAGGGATCACCCGGGACAGACCGCTGTTACGCGGCACCCTCGAACATCGAGGTGACGGAACCCTCGTCGAAGACCTCGTGGATGGCACGAGCCAGGAGCGGCGCGATCGGCAGCACGGTGAGCGTGGGGAAGCGCTTCTCTTCGGGGATCGGGAGGGTGTCGGTGACGACGACCTCGGAGATCGCCGGGTTCTGCAGCAGTTCCAGCGCCGGGTGGCTGAACACGGCATGGGTGGCGGCGACGACGACTCCGACGGCGCCGGCGGCGCGCAGGGCCTCCGCGGCGAGAACGATCGTGCGGCCGGTGTCGATCATGTCGTCGACGATCAGGCAGACGCGACCCTCGACCTGGCCGACGATCTCGTGCACGGACACCCGGTTGGCGACCTTCGGGTCGCGGCGCTTGTGGATGATGGCCAGCGGGGCGCCGAGCTTATCGCTCCAGATGTCGGCGACGCGAACGCGGCCCATGTCGGGCGAGACGACCGTCAGGGTCGCCGGGTCGAGCTTCTCCTTGAAGTGCTCGAGCAGCACCGGCATGGCGAAGAGGTGGTCGACGGGACCGTCGAAGAAGCCCTGGATCTGGGCGGCGTGCAGGTCGACGGCCATGATCCGGTCGGCGCCGGCGACCTTGAACAGGTCGGCGATCAGCCGGGCCGAGATCGGCTCGCGGCCGCGGCCCTTCTTGTCCTGGCGGGCGTAGGGATAGAACGGCGCGACGACCGTGATGCGCTTGGCGGAGGCACGCTTGAGCGCGTCGACCATGATCAGCTGTTCCATCAGCCATTCGTTGATCGGGTCGGTGTGCGACTGGATCACGAAGGTGTCCGAGCCGCGCACGCTCTCGTCGAAGCGCGCGTAGATCTCGCCGTTCGCGAAGGTGCGAGCGTCGGTGTGAACGAGTTCGGTGCCAAGTTCCGTGGCGATGTCCACTGCCAGTTGCGGGTGTGCTCGCCCCGAAACCAATACAAGTCGCTTTTCGCCGCTGGTCTTGATTCCAGACACCTAGTCTCCGCTCTTTGCCGCAGCCGCCGCCGCGTCGGTTCCTGGGCGGTTGGTCTGTACCCAGCCGTCCATATTGCGTTGTGGAGCCACGGTGAGGCCCAAGGCCCCGGCCGGCACGTCCTTGCGGACGATTGTTCCGGCACCCGTGTATGCACCGTCACCAATTGTAATCGGCGCGACGAACACGTTGTGCGACCCGGTGCGCACGTGGGACCCGATCTCACTGTGGTTCTTGTTCACACCGTCGTAGTTGGCGAAGATCGTACCGGCCCCGATGTTCGAGGACACACCCACGGTCGCGTCACCGACGTAGCTGAGGTGCGGCACCTTGCTGCCCGCGCCGATGGTCGCGTTCTTGGTCTCCACGAAGGTGCCGATCTTGCCGTCAGCGCCCAGGTCCGTGCCCGGGCGCAGGTAGGAGAACGGACCGACGGATGCGCCGGCGCCGATCACGGCGAGCGTCGCATCCGTGCGCTTCACCACCGCGTTCTCGCCGACTTCGCAATCGACGAGGGTGGTGTCCGGGCCGATCACGGCGCCGGTCTCGATCACGGTCGAGCCGAGGATCTGCGTGCCCGGACGGATTGTGACATCCGGTGACAGCTTCGCCTTGAGGTCGATCCAGGTGGTGGCCGGGTCCTGCACGGTCACGCCGGCCAGCTGCCAGCCGTAGACGATGAGGCCGTTCAGCTGGCGGGCGGTCTCGCTGAGCTGGGCGCGGTCGTTGATGCCGGCGACCAGCCAGGCATCCGCTACCGGCACGGCCCGCACTTCGGCCCCGGCCTGGCGCAGCAGCCCGACCACGTCGGTGAGGTACTTCTCGCCCTGCGCGTTCTCGGTGGTGACGTTGCCCAACTGCTCGCGCAGCTCGGTCACGCGGAAAACGTAGACCCCGGCGTTCGTCTCCGAGATGGCGCGTTCCTCCTCGGTGGCATCCTTCTGCTCCACGATGCGGTCGAAGGCGCCCTCCTCGGAGCGCACGATGCGGCCGTAGCCGGTGGCGTCCTCCGGGAAGGAGGAGAGCACGGTCGCGGAGACGTCCCGGTCGCGGTGAGCGGCGACGAAACTGGCCAGCGTGGCCGCGTTGAGCAGCGGCACGTCGCCGCTGACCACGAGCACGTCGCCCTCGAAGTCGTCGGGAAGAACGGCGATGGCCTGCTCCACGGCGCGCCCGGTGCCGGGCAGCTCGTCCTGGTCGACGATCAGGCTCTCGGGCAGGTCCTTGCCGACGAGGGAGGCCAGCCGGTCGCGCTCGTGCCGCACCACGGTGACGACGTGGGCCGCGTCGAGGGCGCGGGATGTCGCCAGCACGTGGCTGAGGATGGGCAGTCCGGCGAGTTCGTGCAACAGCTTCGGTGTGCTCGACTTCATGCGGGTGCCCTGGCCGGCGGCCAGCACGACGATTGCGAGTCGGGAATCAGTCACGTGGTTTTCCTCTAGCTTCGGTGGAGCCGCCCGGGGAGGACCGGATGGTGACGCCATTCAGGGCTCCGCCGCCAGGACTCGAACCTAGACCTAACAGCTCCAAAGGCTGTCGTGCTGCCATTACACCACGGCGGAATTCGCCGGCAGAGAGCCGACCAACGCTGACAAGTCTGCCAGATATCGCGCCGGTAGCGCGCCCCGACGACCGTAGGACGTGCTCCCGCCCCGGTTTGCACGCTCGACCGGGATAATGGACGGATGCCCGCACATGACGAAGTCGACCGGATCGTTGACGCCTGGCTCCGCGAACGGCCCGACCTCGACTTCGCGCCGCTGCAGGTTCTGTCGCGCGTGGCCCGATTGTCCAAGCATCTGGACCGCGCCCGGCGCACCGCGTTCTCCCGGTCCGAGTTGGACTCCTGGGAGTTCGACGTGCTGTCGGCCCTGCGCCGTGCGGGGGCACCCTACGAGCTGAGCCCGAAAGCCCTGCTGCAGCAGACGCTGGTCTCCAGCGGCACGATGACCAACCGGATCGACCGGCTCGTCGAGCGCGGGCTGGTCACCCGGCGCACAGACCCCAATGACGGACGCGGCATCTTCGTGGGGATGAACCCGGCCGGCCTCACCCGGGTGGATGCCGCCATCACCCGGCTGGTCGACGCCGAGGCCGAACTGCTCGCCACGCTGTCCCCGACCGAGCAGACCGGCCTCGCAACCCTGCTGCGCAAGCTCAGCCTCGGCTTCGACTGACGCGCACGCGCGCAGCTATTTGGAGATCGAGGCCTTCGGAAAGTCCCGCCAGGTGCGGAAGAAGCGCGCCTCCATGGTGGCGGCCCCGCTCTGTTCCACGGCGTGCAGCCGGCCGTAGCTGAAGGCGTTCTCACCCTGCAGCTGGGCGGCCAGGCCGAGCCGGAGCAGCTCGTCCCGGGCGACGACGCTGTCCTGGTGGTCGCCGAGAGTGTCCTGCACCTGCCGGGCCGCGGCCACGAGCCGTACCGCGCGGGGGCGCCGCAGCGGCGCGGCCGTCTCCGCCGCGTAACGCAGTTGCTTGGCCCGCTTCCGCGCCTCGTGCAGCGCTTCATCGCGCAGGGCCCCCGACGGGGTGCCCTGCGCCAGGAAGACGGCTGCGCGCAGCCTCTTCCAGTCCGCGCGGATCAGCTCGGGGATGACGGTGCTCGCCGGCTTGTCCGCCCGAGGGAGCAACGGCGGGGTGGCCAGCACGGCGTCGAGCGTGTCGAGCAGCCGGAAGTACCGCTCGGAGTCGAGCGTGGCGAGAGACTGGTCTCGTGCGGCCCGGACCACCCCGGCGAAGTGTTCGTCGATGCGCTCCGCCAGCGGTCCAATGACGAGGCCGTCCGGTTCCTGCCCGAGCCGGTGTGTGAGGCGCAGCCGGATCACCTCCGCGTCCCGCGCGGCGCCGAGCGCGCCGGCCAGCCAGCGCAGTTCGTCGCGGAGGGGCCCGGTGACCGACCTGTCCTGGAGGTCCCGGTAGGTGGACAGTGCCGAGCGCAGGCGCCGGGTGGCCACGCGCATCCGGTGCACGCCGTCCGCATCGTTCTCACGCACCCGGGGGTCCTGCGTGCCGATGGCCTGCACCTGTTCGTGAACGTACTTCAGCAGCACGTCACCGGCGGAGCTCTTGCGGGTCGGCCGGGCCGCCGGCACCGTGACGAAAGGCGGCAGCGTGTCGCCGAGGGCCCGGGCCAGTTTGGACGGGTTCGCGGAGGGTTCCACGCCGACCGACGCCAGCCGCGCCTGGGCGGCGTCGAGAAGGTCGCGGGAGCCGGCCACAAGCTCGACCTCCCACTCCCGCCAGGTCTGGCTGAGCGGATCCGGCGCGAGCCGGTCAGCCTGAACCTCGTCGTCGCACACCTCGGCGAGCACGACGTCGTTCTCGCCGACCAGCCGGTGCAGGACCCGCCGGGTGCGGAGCCGCACCACGGGCACCAGGGTGCGACCGCGGAGAACGGCCTGCACGAGGTTGAGGATGGCGGTCGGGATCTGCTCCGGGTCGTCGCCCAGCGGCTCCCGCATCTCGCGGCGCTCGTCGACGGCGACCGGGAGCTTGAGGTGCCAGCCGGCGTCGTCGCCGCCGGTGCGGCGGCGCAGCGTGAGCCGCCGGCCGGCGAGGACCAGGTCGGCGGTGTCGTAGTAGAGGGCGTCGAGGTGGTGCTCGACCGTCGGCTCCACATGGGTGACGCCGGGCAGATCGTGCAGATGCGGCAGCACCGTCGCCGGATTGACGTCGAAGGTGCGCTCGATCTCGGCATAGCCCGCTGGAGTCATACTGAAGTGTAACCAGCCGGCGCGGTCCGGACCGGGACGGCGCACCCGGCGCCGTCACCGCGGGGGCTAGCGGCGGAAAGCCTTCCGGGCGAGCGAGTTCCCGAGGAACTGCACCAGCTGCACCAGGACGATGATCAGCAGCACGGCCGCCCAGGTGACCACCGGGTTGAACTGGCGGTAACCGTAGAGCAGCGCGAAGTTTCCGAGGCCGCCGCCGCCGACGTAACCGGCGACCGCCGACATGTCCACGAGCGCCACGAAGATGAAGGTGTAGCCGAGGATGAGCGGGCCGAGCGCCTCGGGCAGCAGAACGGTGAAGATGATCCGGATCGGCCCGGCCCCCACGCTCCGGGCCGCCTCGATCACGCCGGGCGTCACGGTGAGCAGGTTCTGCTCCACGATGCGCCCCATGGCGAAGGATGCCGCGAGCGAGATCGTGAAGATGATCGCCGCGTTCCCGATACCGGTTCCGACCACGACCCGGGCCAGCGGCTGGGCCGCGGCCAGGAAGATGATGAACGGGATCGGACGCACGATGTTCACCAGCAGGTTGAGCACCACGAACACCCCGCGGTTCTCGAGGATGCTGCCGGCCCGGGTCAGATACAGGCCGAGCCCGACGAGCAGGCCGCCGATCCCGCCGAAGAAGAGGGTGAGGCCGACGATGTAGAGGGTCTCCCCCGCGGCGATCCAGAGTTCGGGCAACAGGTCGATCAGGCTGTCCATCTCAGCGCACCTCCGTCACGGTCGTGAGCGTTCGGACCCGGTCGAGGGCGGCGTCGATGGCCGCTTCGCCCGCGGCATCCGTGGCCCCCGGCGCGGCCAGGGCGAGCGTCAGGTGGCCGAAGGATCGGCCCTGGATCTCGTTGATGCCCCCGTAGACGACCTCGAAGGTGACGCCGGCGGCGGCGAACTCGCCGAACACGCGGGCCTGGTCGACGCTGCTGTCCCGGAACGCCAGCGTCACGAGGCGGCCGGGGTGCCGCCGCCGCAGCACCGCGAGTTCCGGCGGCGACGGGAGACCCTTGACCACGGTGGAGACGAACCGGGCGGAGGCCGCCTGCTGCGGGTTGGAGAACACGTCGAACACGTCGCCGCGCTCGATCACCCGGCCCTGGTCCATCACGGCGACCTTGGTCGCCAGGGTCTGGATGACGTCCATCTCGTGGGTGATCACGATGATGGTGACCCCGAATTCCTTGTTCACCCGGCCAAGCAGGTCGAGCACCTCAGAGGTGGTCTCCGGGTCGAGCGCGCTGGTGGCCTCGTCGGCGAGCAGGATGCCCGGCTGGCTGGCCAGGGCCCGGGCGATGCCCACGCGCTGTTTCTGGCCGCCGGAGAGCTGATCGGGGTAGGCGCGCGCCTTGTCGCCGAGCCCGACGAAGTCGAGCATCTCGGCGACCCGGGCCCGGCGGGTCTCCTTCGACTGGCCGGCCACCTCGAGCGGGTAGGCGACGTTGGCCGCGACGGAGCGGGACCCCAACAGGTTGAATTGCTGGAAGATCATGCCGATGCCCAGCCGAACCGGGCGCAGCTCCCGTTCGGGCAGGCGGGCGATGTCCGTGCCGTTGATCAGGATCTCGCCCGACGTCGACCGTTCGAGGGCGTTCACGAGCCGCACCAGGGTGCTTTTGCCTGCCCCCGAGTAGCCGATGATGCCGTAGACGTCGCCGGCGTCGATCGTGAGGCTGACGTTGTCGATGGCGACGACCTCGGCCCCGCCCCTGGTCGTGGGCGGGTACACCTTGCTCACGTCACGCAGTTCGACAACGGGGCTGGGGGCAGACATGGAACGTCCTAACTGGCTGGCGTGCGGGGTGGTGCCGTGCGGGGTGGTGCCGGCCCGCAACTGTGCCCGTTCCGGTCGAGAGTGACCCGCTGAACGGGCACTCTCGGCCGGAACGGGTCAGGTCGGGTGGCGCTACTTCTGGGCCGCAGTGTCCTTCTCGACCGTGGCGAGGGAGGCCTCGAGATCGGCGACCGGGGTCTGGACCAGCACTGCGGAACCGCCGGACACGGCGAGCACGCCATCCTGAACCGCCTTCGTGGTCTGGTAGATCTCGACCAGCTTCTGGTAGGTGGCGTTGTCCTTGTCCTCGGCACGGGCCGCGAAGACGTTCACGTACGGCAGCGCGTTGGGGTCGCTGGGGTCGTCCTGGGCGAGCGCGTCCTCGACCTTGAGCCCGGCCTTCTCGACGAAGTCGTTGTTGATGATCGCGGCGGCGACGTCGGGCAGCGAGGTGGCGGTGAGCGACGCTTCGAGCGCGGTCACCGTGACCTTGGACTTCTCGGTGTCGATGTCGGCGAGGGTCGAGTAGATGCTGCCGCCGTCGGTCAGCGTGATCAGCTTCGCCGACTGCAGCACGAGCAGGGCGCGGGCCAGGTTGCTGGCGTCGTTCGGCACCGCGACCGTATCGCCGGCCTTGATCTCGCTGACCTTGTCGTACCGGGTCGAGTACAGGGCGAGCGGGTAGATCGCCGTGGCGCCGATGGGCGTGAGGTCCTGCTTGCCGGCCACGTTGTACTCGGCGAGGTAGACGATGTGCTGGAACTGGTTCAGGTCGAGCTCCCCCGCGGACAAGGCCGGGTTCGGCTGCCCGAATTCCGCGAAGTCGATGATGTCGACCGTGATGCCGGCATCCGCGGCGGCCTTCTCATAGACATCCCAGTAGGGGTCGCTGGCGCCGACGACGCCGATCTTCACGGTCTCGTCGGCCGCCGCACCGGCGCAACCGGCGAGCAGGGCGACGAGCGGTACGACCGCGAGGGCGGCGAGCAGTTTCTTCTTCACGATGGGGTTCCCCTTGTCAGCTGTGGCTGCCGTCTGTCGGCGGTGGGTGCCGGCGCGCGTGCGGGCACAGAAAAACCCCGGGACGTGAAGGGTGGGAGTCTGCGCCGCTGCATCGCGAGGCACGTTCCAAGGCTATGGGCAGATGCTGCGCCGCGTGCGCACCTGCGTCACACGCGGTCACAGTATCTGCGACGCTAGCCCTCGATCAGCTCAGACAGTTCGATCCAGCGGGTTTCGAAGCCGGCGATGGCGGACTCGAGCGTCTGCAGTTCGGTGCCAAGCGCCCCGAGGCCGTCGAAGTCGGACTGGTCGTGAACGGCGAGGCTCTCGTGCAGGGCCGCGATC
>DATISQ010000120.1:0-5150 GCA_035581905.1 Cryobacterium sp. | reverse complement strand
CGCGAAGCGCCTTGAGCTCAAGAAGGCCCTCGTTGACCCGGCCGGCACCGACGAGTCGCGTGAAGCTGCTCGCCTCGGCCTGCAGAAGCTTCCCCGCAACGCGTCGCCGGTTCGCCTGCGCAACCGCGACGCGGTTGACGGCCGTCCCCGTGGACACCTCAGCAAGTTCGGAATTTCGCGCGTTCGTTTCCGCGACATGGCTCACCGCGGCGAACTGCCCGGCATCACCAAGTCCAGCTGGTAACACCGCACCGGGCCGCTTAGCCGGTCATTCGGAACCTCGGTTCTGAAACGAGAGGATGTCGACTTCGGTCGGCATCCTCTCTCTTTTTTCGCGCAGAGCGAAAATGGGGCTTGTTCCGGAAGCCAAACCCGCTGGAAACGCCGCAAATCCGCGGAATTACGCGGTTGTCTGCTAGATTCGTCCCGGTCCAACCGGCCAACGGAGTCGCTCTTCGCGAGCGTCGCCCGCAATACGTGAATGCCTGTTTTTACAGACAAAGGTCCGAGGAGGACACTCAATGGCTGACAAGTCGCTGAACAAGACCGAGCTCGTTGCCAAGGTTGCCGCAGACTCTGGCCAGAGCCAGGCTGCAGTCGACAGCGTGCTGAACGCTTTCTTTGCAACTCTCGCAGACACCGTCGCGAACGACGGCAAGGTCACGATCCCGGGCTGGCTCGGAGTCGAGCGCACCGCTACCGCAGCGCGCACCGGCCGCAACCCGCAGACCGGCGAAGAGATCGCCATCGCCGCGGGCCACCGCGTCAAGCTGACTGCTGGTAGCAAGCTCAAGGCTGCCGCCAAGTAGGTTTCGCACCAAGAGGAACAGGGCGTCGACTTCGGTCGGCGCCCTGTTTTCGTGGGTGGGGCCCTCGTGCAGCGGGCAGCCACCCGGCACGGTTAGGCTGAGTCAGTGCCTCGTCTCGTGCGTATCTCCGGTCCGGCCGTGCTCCTGCTGGTCGCGTCGCTGGCGGCGCTCGTCGCCCTGGCCTATGGCGGCGGAGCCTCGGCGCAGCTGCTGGCCGACCCGGGGCCGGTCGTTCGGTGGGGGCTGCCGCTGGCCAAGCTCCTCGTCAACCTCAGCGCTGCGGGAACCATCGGCGCCCTCGTGCTCACCCTCTTCGCCCTGAGCCCGAGGGAGCCCGAGTACAACGCGGCCCTCGATTTCGCCGCCGGTTCCGCGGCCGTCTTCACCGTGGCATCCGCACTCACCGGCTTCTTCACCTTCCTGCAGGTGACCACCATCCCGCTCGGCTTCGACGACAGGTTCAGCGCCACCGCGGGGCAGTTCTTCAGCGACATCGAGATCGGGCAGGCCTGGCTGGTCACCACCCTGATCGCGGCCTTCGTCACCGTCTTGTGCTTCGCGGTGCGTTCCCTGACCGGGCTGGTCTTCGTCACGGTCCTCGCCGTGGGCGCCCTGGTGCCCATGGCGCTGCAGGGCCACGCGGCGGGTGCCGAGGGGCACGACATCGCCATCACCGCCCTGGGGCTGCACCTCGTCTTCGCGGCGGTCTGGCTGGGCGGGCTGCTCACCATCATCGTGTTGCAGAAGCAACTGGCCGGCGGACGCATCCACCCGGTCATCGCGCGCTACTCCTCACTCGCCCTCGTCTCCTTCATCGTCGTCGCCGCGTCCGGCTACGTGGGCGCCGAACTGCGGCTGGGGGCCTGGGACCGGCTGCTCTCGCCCTATGGGATCCTCGTTCTGGTCAAGGTTGTCGCCCTCACCGCGCTCGGCGCTTTCGGCGTGCTGCAGCGCCGGTTCCTGATCGGGCGGATGCTGCGGAGCGCCCCCGCAGACGCCCAGGCCGGCGCACCCCGCCGGGGCGTCTGGTTCTGGTGGCTCGTCGTCACGGAACTGGCGTTCATGGGTCTCGCCTCCGGGGCCGCCGCCGCCCTCGCCAAGACCGCGACTCCGGTCGAGCAGATCACGGCGACCGAGATCCCGACCTCGACGCCCGCCCAGATCCTGACCGGCGAGCTCCTGCCGCCGCCGCTCACCTTCAGCCGCTACTTCACCGAGTGGAACTTCGATCTGGCCTGGGTGTTGTTCTGCGCGTTCGGCATCTTCTTCTACCTGGCCGGGGTGCGCCGCCTGGCCCGGCGCGGCGACAAGTGGCCCCTCTTCCGCACTGTGCTCTGGGTGACCGGCATGCTGATCCTGTTCTACATCACCAACGGCGGTGCGAACCTCTACGCGAAGTACCTCTTCTCCTCCCACATGCTCATGCACATGGCCCTGACCATGCTCGTGCCCGTGTTCCTGGTGCCCGGGGCGCCGGTCACCCTTGCCGCCCGAGCCATTCGCAAGCGGCAGGACGACAGTCGCGGCCCGCGTGAGTGGATCCTGTTGGCCGTGCACTCGAAGTACGCGGGCTTCCTGTCCAATCCGCTGGTCGCGGCCGTGCTTTTCGCCGGTTCGCTCTGGGTGTTCTACTACTCCTCGCTGTTCAGTTGGGCGACGACCGACCACATCGGCCACGAGTGGATGATCGTGCACTTCCTGATCACCGGTTACCTGTTCGTGCAGTCGCTGATCGGCATCGACCCGGTGCCCTACCGCCTGCCCTACGCCGGCCGACTGCTGCTCCTGCTCGGCACCATGGCTTTCCATGCCTTCTTCGGGGTGACCATGATGACGGGGACCGGTCTGCTCCTCGCCGACTGGTACGGGGCCATGGGCCGCGACTGGGGGCTCAGCGGCATCGAGGACCAGCAGATGGGCGGCGGCATCGCCTGGAGCGTCGGCGAGATCCCGACGATCGCCCTGGCCATCGCGGTGGCCATCCAATGGAGCCGCAGCGACGAGAAGGAAACCCGACGCAAGGACCGCAACGCGGCGCGCACGGGTGACGCCGAACTGCACCAGTACAACGCCGCGCTGGCCCGCCTCGCCGCGCACGACCGCGGGGAATAAGCCGAGCGGCAGCCCGGCAGCCCGGTAGCCCGGTCGAGCGGCCGCCGCCGGTCAGCGCAGCTGGAGGGCGAGCGATCCGTCCGGGTTCACGGTCACGCTGATCGCGACCGCGAAGGGCACGTCCTCGTCCCGCACCTCGACGTCGCCGTCGAAGAGCGACTGCACCTCCACCACGATGTGCGCCTGCCCTTCGGTGTCGGGCATCTCGAAGGTGGAGTCGCCGGCCGTCAGGGTGACCGGGGGATATTCGGCGATCGACCAGATCGGGTCGTCTCGCACGCGGTCGTTGATCTCGAGGCCGAACGGGCAATTCGTGGGCTGCAGCACCTGTTGCGTGGTGCAATCGTCGAGGAAACGGTCCAGCTCGGCCTGGACCTGGCCGATGAATTGGGCGTTGGGCTGGGCGTCGACGGTGACATCCGTCACCCCGGAGGCGATGACCGGCACCGTTTGCGGGGCCGCGTCGAGCAGGGCGGAGGTGTGCGCGAACGAGTACCGAGCGGGTGCGAACGCCAGGTAGGCGGCCTGGTTCGAGAACGTTTCCGGCGCGCCGTCGGCGGCGTGCGCACGCGTGTCGAGGGTCAGCTTGTTCACCGAGAACGTGGCCTGATGCAGCACGGCCACGCGCAGGGCGGCCAGCGGGCTGGCCTCGAAGCGCCAGCTGTGGAAAACGCCGAAGAATGTGCCCGTACTCTCAACCTGGAAGGTCATCGCCTGGGGGGTGCCGTCGAGGCGGAAGGCGTATTCGACGGTGTGCCGCCCATCGGCGGACTCGTCGTCGCCGGTCAGACGGATGTCGGAGAGTTCCCCCAGCACGGAGGCCCGCAGCAGGGTGTCCGGCAGGTCCGCCGAAAACCCGGCCGCCTCGAGCTCGGCGGCCGAGGGCCTGACCCCGGGCAGGAGCAGCGCACTGGCGGTGTCTTTGCGAGCCAGGGCGCCCAGATACTGCCCCACGAAGCCGCCGGCGCTGTAGAGGTCGCGGTTGAGCGACCCGATCGTCGCGGCCAGGCCGGCGCCGAGGAGGGCGGCGACGATGACCACGGCCACGATGGCGCGCCGCTGGTTTCGCCGGCTCCTGCCGTCCCGGTTGCTCACTCCCACATCCTACGGGTCGGCTTCTCCACCGACCCGTGAACCGGGGCCGGCTCGTGCAGCCGGGCCGGATACAGTGGTACGTCCCGTCCGTATCCCATCGAAAGCGTCCCCGTGTCTGAGATTCCGCTGTCTCGCGAGCAGGCCGAAGTGTTCCAGGCCATCGAGGGCACCAGGCAGAACGTCTTCGTCACCGGGCGCGCCGGCACCGGCAAGTCGACGCTGCTGAACCACCTGTCCTGGAACACGAGCAAGCAGATCGTGATCGCCGCCCCCACGGGGGTGGCGGCCCTGAACGTGGGCGGCCAGACCATCCACTCCCTGTTCCGGCTGCCGATCGGTGTGATCGCCGACAACGCGATCGACCAGTCCGACCAGGTGCGCAAGCTGCTCAACACGATCGACACGGTCGTCATCGACGAGGTGTCGATGGTCAACGCCGACCTGATGGACGCGATCGACCGCAGCCTGCGCCAGGCGCGGCAACGGCCGAATGACACGTTCGGCGGCGCGCAGATCGTGCTTTTCGGTGACCCGTACCAGCTGGCCCCGGTGCCGGGGGATTCGGACGAGCGCGCCTACTTCGCGGACACCTACCGGTCGATGTGGTTCTTCGACGCGAAGGTGTGGCAGGGCGCCGACCTGCGCATCTTCGAACTCACCGAGGTGCACCGCCAGCGCGACGCCGATTTCAAGCACATGCTCAACGCGGTCCGGCACGGGCAGGTCACGGCCGAGATCGGCGGCGCGCTCAACGCCGCGGGTGCCCGCACCCCGCCGACCGAGGGTGTGATCACGCTGGCCACCCGCAACGATTCGGTGAACCGTATCAACGCATCCGCTCTCAAACGACTCTCCGGCAAGGCGCTCACGGCCAAGGCCGACGTCACCGGCGACTTCGGCGGGCGCACGTTTCCCGCCGACGAGGTGCTCGAGCTGAAGGTCGGAGCGCAGGTCATGTTCCTGCGCAACGACTCGTCGCAGGACGGCGGCCCCCGCTGGGTGAACGGCAGCATCGGCACCGTCACCCGGGTCGACTCGACGGTGTACGTGGACATCGACGGCGAAACGCACGAGGTCGAACCGGCGGTGTGGGAGAAGTTCAAGTACACCTACAACCCGACCACGAAGAAGCTG
>DATISQ010000119.1:0-2873 GCA_035581905.1 Cryobacterium sp. | reverse complement strand
GCTGTCTCGCACCCTCGGCATCAACCCGTTCGACCTGCGCCGACGGAACGCGGTCGGCCCGGCCGACCCGCTGGTGGTCACCCACGTCGAGGGCGAAGACCTCATCTTCGGCAGCTACGGCCTCGACCAGTGCCTCGACCTGGCCCAGGCGGCCCTGGCCCGCGGCAACGACGCTCCCGTGCCGCCGGGCGAGCACTGGACGGTGGGCGAGGGCATGGCCACCGCCATGATCGCGACCACCCCGCCGCGCGGGCACCACGCGCAGGCGTCGGTCACCCTTGACCGTTCAGGCACCAGCTACACCGTGCGGGTCGGCACGGCCGAGTTCGGCAACGGCACCACCACGGTGCACGCGCAGCTGGCCGCCACCGCCCTGAACACGACTCCCGACCGGATCGAGATCCTGCAGTCCGACACGGATGCGATCGGCTACGACACCGGCGCGTTCGGCTCGGCGGGCGTCGTCATCGCCGGCAAGGCCGTGCTCGCGGCGGCGAACGACCTGGCCGACCGGCTGCGGCTGGCCGCGGCCGAGCGGCACCGGGAGATCCCCGCCGCCGGCTGGACCCTGGAAGCCGGCGGGCTCCGCAGCGGACCGGTGTTCGTGACGCTGGCCGAACTGGCCGAGGTCGCCGATCTCGCCGAGCCGGCCGGGGCATCCGTTCTCCGCGGCGTCGGCGCCGAAGACGGCGCCCGCCGCTCGGTGGCGTTCAACGTGCACGCCTTCCGGGTGGCCGTGAACACGCAGACCGGTGAGGTGCGCATCCTGCAGTCGATCCAGGCCGCGGATGCCGGTGTCGTGATGAACCCGGAGCAGTGCCGCGGGCAGATCGAGGGTGGCGTCGCGCAGGCGATCGGCACCGCGCTCTACGAGGAGGTCATCCTCGACGGCGCGGGCACCGTGACCACGAGCGTGCTGCGGAATTATCACATTCCGCAGCTCGCCGACCTGCCCGTGACCGAGGTGTACTTCGCGGAGACGAGCGACGTGCTCGGCCCGTTCGGGGCGAAGTCGATGAGCGAGTCGCCGTACAACCCGGTGGCGCCCGCACTGGCGAATGCGGTGCGCGACGCCATCGGCATCCGTCCCACCGAACTGCCCATGTCGCGCGACCGCATCTGGCGGCTGCTGCACCCCGTCCGCTCCTGAACGGGGTGCAGCAACGGGGTGCCGCCGCGGGCTACCGCTTCTTCGCCGTCCGCTCCTGCGCGTCGACGAGCACGGCGACGGTGCGGGCGGGAACGGTGACCGTGCCGGTTGCCGCGTCCCACGTGGTCGTCCTGACCAGCGCATCCGTGCCGGCGGCCTGAATCCCGCTGAGGGCGTACCCGCGCCCGGCCAGCTCGCTGAGCTGAATCGTCTGGGCTTCTGGACTGGCGTTGAAGAGCACCAGCAACCCGTCCAGATTCTTGTCGACGTCGTAACCCACCGTGTCGTCGACGCTCATCGCGATCACGCCGGGGGTGGCGTCCGGCCCGCTGGCCGGGAAGGTCAGCTTCTGGTTGATCAGCTTCGCGTCGCCGAGCCGGAACAGCTCGGTGGACTGCTTGAGGCGCAGCAGGTCCTGGGCCTGGGCCGACGCGAACGCGATGTCGTCCGGCGTCGGCTTGAGGGCCGGGTCCTCGAGCAGCGGACGCATGATCGGCCACTTGTCCTCGTTGGCGGCCGCGGACGGCAGACCGACACCGAAGTTGCTGGTCTGGCCGGTCCAATCGATGCGGTTGAACCAGTCGCCCGAGTTGTAGCTGTCGCGGTCGAGTGACTTCGAGCGCAGCAGGTCGGTTCCCGCGTGCCACAGCGACGGTGACTGCGACAGCGTGGCGGTGGCCAGCGACAGGGTGTTCATGCGCACCCGGTCGCTCATCCCGGTGTCGGCCGGCAGCTTGAGCGCCAGCAGGTCGTAGAGCGTCTCGTTGTCGTGCGCGTCGACGTAGTTGATCACCTCGTCCGGCTGGTCGGCGTACCCGGCGGGCGAGCCGTTGTAGTCGAGTTCGTCGCCGCGCTTGACCGTGCCGTCGCTGGTGACGAAGCTGAAGTCGCGCAGGTTCGCGGCGAGGCCGAGCCGCACCAGGTCGCTGGCCTGGCCGAGCCGGGCGAGCGCTTCCTCCGGGGTGCCGTTGATCGCCACTCCGTTGGGATCGGTGCCGAGCCCGGTGCCGAAGCCCTGCTGCTGAACGGTGCTGCCGTCGACGGGGCTGCCGCCGTGAACCGCGTCGCGGAGCCGGTCGTTGAACGTGCCGATTCCGGTCCCGCCGAGCTGGCCCTGGGTCGCCTGCTCGAAGAGGGCGTTGTTGGCGACCTCGCCGAAGTTCCAGCCTTCCCCGTAGAGGTAGATCGCCTGGCCGTTCACACCGTCCTTCTTCAGGGTGAGGACGTCGAGGGCGTCCCGGACGGCCAGCAGGTTGTCCTTCGAGTGGTGGCCCATCAGGTCGAACCGGAAGCCGTCCACCCGGTATTCCTTCGCCCAGAGCACGACGGAGTCGACCATCAGCTTCTCGGCCAGTTCGTGCTCGGTGGCGATGTTCTGGCAGCAGGTGGAGGTCTCCACGGCGCCCTGCGGGTTGAGGCGGTGGTAGTAACCGGGCACGACCTGGTCGAGCACCGATTTCTCCCCCTGACCGCTCTGCGCGGTGTGGTTGAACACCTCGTCGAGCACAACCTGCAGGCCGTCCTCGTGCAGGGCGCCCACCATGCCGCGGAACTCGGCCACGCGGGCGCCGCCGACGGCGTTCACCGCGTAGGAGCCCTCCGGCACCGAGAAGTGGAACGGGTCGTAGCCCCAGTTGAAGCCGTCCTGGTCCTTGATCGCCTGGATGCAGGCCTGCTGCTCCGGCGAGTCCGGCGGGAACGACTCGAGGTCGCACGGCGGCTC
>DATISQ010000118.1:0-13304 GCA_035581905.1 Cryobacterium sp. | reverse complement strand
GAGCCGGAGGTCAGCGCCTCGGCGCCCGACTGGAGTTCACCTGCCCCCGCGGCGACGGTGCTCGTTCCCGCGGCCACTTCCGCTGCTCCACCGGAGATCTGTCCGGCTCCGGCCGCCAGAGTCGCGAGCCCGTCGCGGAGTGCGGCGGACTTCGTGGCCAGAACTTCCGTCCCTGCGTCCAGAGTCGTCAAGCCGTCTCGGAGCACGACTGACCCCTTCGATGTTGCGGCGGCACCGGCATCAACAGCCGTGACACCGGCGTGCAGGTTGGTGGCGGCGGAACTCAAACCCTTGAGCGTCGCCAGCAGGGCCTCCGGGGTGATGGTGTCCGATTCGACCTGGGCGGTCAGGGCGACCAGAGCGGCATCCAGCTTGCCGGCGCCCGCGGACACGCTGCTCGCGCCGGCGGAGAGTCCCGCGGTGCCGAGGGCGAGCGATTCGGCTCCGGTGCGGGCCTGGCCGACGCCGGCATCGGCGGATGCCATTCCTGCGGCCAGCAGGACCGAACCGTCGTGAGCCGAGACGGCGCCGACAGCTGTCTGGTCCGCGCCGGCAGCCAGGGTGGCTGCCCCGGCGGCGAGCAGCGTGGCACCGGCGGCGATTTTGGACGCCCCGGCGCCGACCGCGGCCGCCCCCGTTGCGACGTTCGTGGCACCGGTCGCGGTCTTCTCGGCGCCGGCCGCGAGTGTTGCGGCCCCCGCGGATGCGGTGGCCGCCCCGGCGGCCAGGGATTCGGCGCCCCGCGCGGCGGAGGAGGCGCCGAGAACGAGGCGGGTGCTTCCGCTCTCACTGGTGAGGGCGCCTTCGAGCAGGGTGCCCGCCCCGGTTGAGGCACTTGCGGCCCCCGTTGCCAGGCTCTGTGCTCCGGTGTTCGCCCGGCTGGCCCCGGCCGCGAGGTCGGTGGCTCCGGTGGCGGTGGCGGCCGCGCCCTCAGAGAGGGTTCCTGCGCCGGTGGCGAGTTCCGCGGCTCCGCCGGCGACTTTCACTGAGCCGCTCTGCACCCGGTTTGCTCCGGAAGAGAGTTCGCCGGCGCCGCTGGCCAGCCGCCCGGTGGTGAGGAAGAAGAAGGTCAGCAGCATCACCAGCAGCAGGCTGAGCCCGGTGATGGTCGCGGGGACACCGATTCCGGTTTGGCGGGACATTAGGCGGGCAGATCTCGTCATTGAGGCTCCTCGAAGGCTCCGAGCCGGCATGCGGGCATGCTGGAACTCGGGTGGTGTGCGGTGCGGGAAGGGACATACTTCGGCGGTGCGGGGCTGATCGGTGAGCCGCTCGACGCTGTGGTGCGCCGAAGTGACACGACCGTAGCAGCGGGGCTAGGCCCCGAACCGAAGTCGAGCAAAATTCGGGGCCGGGGCTAACGCATGCCTCGCTGACTATCTCTCGTTTGTGGGATACCTACAGGGGTACCCCTCCGACGGGTGTCACGTCCGGCTGGTCACGGATCGGCAGGTCACGGCCGATTTACAGGTCCAGGGACGCGTTCGGCTGGAGCGGGAAGTACTCGCCGCCGTTCTGCTCGGTGGCCCATTTGATCCGCACGTCGGACAGTTCCTTGCCACCTCGGGAGAGGCCCATCTCATGGGTGGGGAAGGTGCGGCGCGGCTTGAGGGCCAGCACGTAGTCCATCACCTCGCTGATTTTGAGCCAGGGCGCGCCGGCCGGAACGGCGAGGGTCCGCACCGTCACGCCCTCCGGAATCGTGAACGAGTCGCCGCCGTAGTACAGCTCCTCGTCGACCAGGACGCCGAGGTTGTCGACCACCGGAATCGTCTCGTGGATGACGGCGTGCGTGCCGCCGAAGAAGCGCAGCTGGAACGGCCCGGCTTCCACGGTGTCGCCGGCGCTGACGACGGTCACGGGATAGTCGGCGGCGGCGGCGGCGACCCCGGCCGGGGCGAAGATCTGAACGTCCGGGTTCAGGGCGAGGATGCGGTCCAGTTGCTCCGGGGTCCAGTGGTCGGGGTGCTCGTGGGTGATCACGACGGCGACGGCCCTGGCGGTCTCGGTCAGCGGGCTGGTGAACGAACCGGGATCGATGAACAACTTCAGGCCGGCCTTCTCAAGAATCAGTGCCGCGTGCTCGAGTTTCGTCAGTTTCATTAGACGAGCTAATACCTAATCCCAGCGCGCTGCAAGCTGAGGCCATACTGGAGCGGTGCCTCCCCACCTCCGCCTCGTCGTCGCCACCAATACCGCAGCCTCCTTCGGCCGCCGCGGCGACGTCGGTCCCCGGGTCTCCCGGGCCCTGATCGCGGCGGGCCACGAGGTGAACAGCCTGACCGCGCCCGGCTTCGAGGCGCTGGGGCGCGATGTTCTCGCCGCCCTGGGGCCGCACGTCGACGCGCTCGTGGTCGTCGGCGGCGACGGGATGGTGAGCCTGGGCACAAACCTCCTGGCCGGCACCGAACGGCCCCTGGCCATCGTGCCGTGCGGCACGGGCAACGACGTCGCGCGAGGTCTCGGCATCCCGGTCGATGACACGGATGCCGCCATCCGTCATCTGCTCGAGGCCCTCAGCCGCCCGCCGCGCGCGATCGACGCCGCCCGGGTGCGGTGCGGGGACACGACGTCCTGGTTCGCGGGCGTGCTCTCGGCCGGGTTCGACGCCGTGTTCAACGAACGGGCCAACCGGATGCGCCGACCGCGCGGGAGGAGCCGCTACACCCTGGCGATGCTGCTGGTCCTGGCGACGTTCCGGCCGATCTCGTACCGGCTGACCGTCGACGGCCGGCCCCGTCAGGTGCGGGCCATGCTGATCTCCGTCGCCAACAACGTCTCGATCGGCGGCGGCATGCGGATCGCGCCGGGCGCTGTCATCGACGACGGCGTCCTGGACCTCTTCATCGTGAGTCCGCTCTCGCGAGTGGGCTTCCTCCGGGTGTTCCCGAAGGTATTCTCCGGCACGCATACGACCCTGCCGCAGGTCGAGATCACCCGGTGCCGCAGCATCCGAATTGAGGCCGACCGGGTCGTCGCATACGCCGACGGTGAACGGATCGGAGCCCTGCCCGTGCAGATCGACGTGGTACCCGGAGCCCTGCTCGTGCACGTCTGACCCTCTCAGTTTGGTTTTAGTCGCCGCCGTGTGGCATATTAGGTGAGTTGCAAAACGGCCCCATCGTTTAGCGGCCTAGGACATCGCCCTCTCACGGCGGTAACGCGGGTTCGAATCCCGCTGGGGTCACAACAGCCCGGTTCCCTTCTTCGTGAAGGGCGCCGGGCATTTTTCTTTGGGAGGTCCGCCGGCCTGGTCCACGGGCTGAGCGTCGCCCGGGTGAGCCTTGCACGGGAGGATCCCGCGAACTCGGGAATGGCCGGAAATATCCAGAGACCCCCCGTAGAATCAAGCGAGTGAAGGGAAGTGTCCCTCTGGGTCCGTTCCGGGCACGTCGCCGTGAACGTCAACACGGGCCGCATCGCAGGGGCCCCGGCACCGCGGTATCGACTCATCGGTACGGGAGAGACTTTCGTATTTTGGTGCTGCCTCCAGCACTCCTTCAATGAAAGGCTTTACTCGTATGGAACACGCTCTCCCGCTCTGGTTCGAGATTGGGTCGCTGGTCGTCCTTACGCTCATCCTGGTTGCCGACCTCCTCATCGTCTTCAAGCGGCCACACGTGCCCTCGATGCGCGAGGCCACCCTGTGGGTCGCCTTCTACGTGGGACTGGCACTGATCTTCGCCCTGCTGATGCTGGTCCTGGGCGACGCCGAGCACGCAGGGCAGTTCCTCGCCGGCTGGATCACCGAGTACAGCCTGAGCATCGACAACCTGTTCGTCTTCGTCATCATCATGGCGAGGTTCTCGGTACCCCGGAAATACCAGCAGGAAGTGCTGATCGTCGGCATCATCATCGCGCTGGTGCTGCGTGGAATCTTCATTCTGCTGGGCGCCCAGCTGATCGAGAACTTCAGCTGGATCTTCTACATCTTCGGCGCATTCCTGCTCTATACGGCCGTGCACCAGGCGATCGCAAAGGAGCCGGACGTGGACGAGGCCGAAAACGGCCTGATCCGTTACCTGCGCCGGCGCATGAACATCTCGTCCACCTTCGACGGTTCCAAGCTGCGCACCCTGGTCGACGGCAAGAAGGTCTTCACCCCGATGCTGATCGTGCTCCTCGCGATCGGCACCACCGACCTGGTCTTCGCCCTCGACTCCATCCCGGCGATCTTCGGCATCACGAGGAGCCCCTTCATCGTGTTCACCGCAAACGTGTTCGCCTTGATGGGCCTGCGTCAGCTGTACTTCCTGCTGGGCGGGCTGCTCGAGCGCCTCGAATACCTCAAGTACGGGATCGCCTTCATCCTGTTCTTCATCGGCGTCAAGCTCTTCTTCCACGCCCTGCACACCAATGAGGTCTTCTTCATCAACGGTGGCGAGGGCGTGGCCTGGGCCCCGGAGATCGACACCTGGACCTCGCTCGGTGTGATCGTGGTCTCCATGGCCGTGGCCACTGTCGCCAGCGTGATCAAGGCGCGGCGGGACGCTCGCCGGCGCGGCCACAGCCTCGCCGAGGAAATTCCTCACCTCGTCAAGGAGTGACCTTCACCGACGTGCTTGGCACGCACCCGAACACTGGAGCAAACATGGCCTCGCAGAGTGAGAGCGAACTGGTGCTCCCCGCGACCCGCGCGCGGTTCGTGTTCAGCGCCCGGAGCGATGTCGGGCGTGAGCGCAAGGTCAACGAGGACAGCTTCCTCGCGCAGTCGCCGGTCTTCCTGGTCGCCGACGGCATGGGTGGTCACGCCCATGGGGACGTGGCCAGCCAGACGGTCGTGCGGGTCTTCGAGGAACACCTCGCCGCAGACGCTCCCTCGACCCCGGAACGCGTTCTCGATGCCATCCACTCCTCCAACGACGCGGTGCGCGACCTCAGCGCGGTCGACGACTACGGCACCGCCGTGTCCGGCACGACCCTGTCGGGCATCGCGTTCGTCGACGCCGGAGACGATGTCGGCTTCCACTGGATGGCGTTCAACATCGGCGACTCGCGCGTGTACACCTGGGACGGTCGCACGCTGGCCCAGCTGAGCGTCGACCACTCCGCGGTGCAGGAGCTGGTCGACGCCGGCCTCATCTCCAGCGAAGCGGCGGAGCAGCATCCGGAACGCAATGTGATCACCCGCGCGATCGGCGCCGACGAGTCCGTGGACGCCGACGTGTGGCTGTTGCCCGCGTCGGGGCGGCACGCGTTCCTGCTCTGCTCCGACGGACTCACCAAGGAGCTCGGCGCCGCCGAGATCGCGACGCTGCTGGCGTCCTATGACGGCAACGCGGAGCCCGACCGGACCCTGGCGGACGTGCTCGTCGACGCGGCACTGGCCCGCGGCGGACACGATAACGTTACGGTCGTGTATCTGGAGTCGGAACTCGGCAATGCCGAGCCGGACGACACCCACGGCACGAGTGAACGATCGACCGGGATGCACGAGCATCTCGAAGACACGAGGCCAAAAAGCCAGGGGTAGATGACCGATGCTCTCGTATTAGTGCGATGAGTCGGGGGACTGGCTGGCGGCGACACTGGCCGGACAGCTCGTCGTGGTGCGTTCGGACTGGCCAAGGGGATGGCCACGAGTCGTGAGGGCCGCTACTCCAGCGCGACGCCTCGACGAACTTCACCCGCAGCCCGATGGTCGGCGACCAGGAACAGTACGCCGCGGCCATGGCGCTGATGGCGCGCAGCCTGAACTTCCCGTCCCGGGTGGTCATGGGTTCGCCCCGGTCGTGCCGGACGGCGCCCAGAGCGTGGCGGTGACCGGCTCCGACGTCACCGCCTGGGTGGAGGTCGCGTTCGAGGGGGTCGGCTGGGTGCCGTTCTTCCCGACGCCCGACCAGACGGATGTGCCCCAGGACCAGACCCCGAAGCCCAAATCGGTGCCGCAGCCCCAGGTGCGCCAGCCTCCCCGCTCCGACAACCAGACGGATGACCTGCAGGATGGGGTGGCCGCGGCCGGCATCCGTCTGGTGCCCCTGGCCACCCTGGTCGACCGGGCCGTCTTCAACGGGCAACCCGTCGACGACGAAGTGGTCGAACGGAGCTGGTCCGAGCCTTGGATTCCCTGCGCCTCGCGCGGACCGAGGTCGGTCGGCTGCGCCGCATCTTCAGCCGATTCCGCCTCCGAACGCGCCGGGACTGGAGCCGCGTTGACCTCTCGAAGTAGCGCGCCGCCGATAGAGTGGCGACGTGGACAACGCCGGAAGTACCCTCGAACGAGGGGTCGCCAGCCAAGCTCACAGAGGCAAGGTGTTAGCCTGTCAGGGTGCTGCTCGGTCGACTCCCTCTTCTCTGCCGCGACGAGTCCCAGATCTGAGGCCTCCCTCGTCGTGGAGTTTCTTGTTGGCTGCATAGCCATCGTTGAGGAAGACGCACACACATGACTGAAGCATTGCTGGAAGAACAAACGCGCACTCTGGCCGAGAAGGTCTGGGACAAACACCTCGTCGCCAAAGGCGAGAACGGCACTCCCGACCTGATCTACATCGACCTGCACCTCGTGCACGAGGTCACCAGCCCGCAGGCCTTCGACGGGCTGCGTCTCGCCGGACGCCCCGTGCGGCGCCCCGACCTCACCATCGCCACGGAAGACCACAACACTCCGACCCTGGCGATCGACCGGCCCATCGCCGACCTGACCAGCCGCACCCAGATCGAGACGTTGCGGCGCAACTGCGAGGAATTCGGCATCCGCCTGCACTCGCTCGGCGACATCGAGCAGGGCATCGTGCACGTCGTCGGGCCGCAGCTGGGCCTGACCCAGCCGGGCATCACCGTCGTCTGCGGCGACTCGCACACCTCCACGCACGGCGCATTCGGAGCCATGGCTCTCGGCATCGGCACGAGCGAGGTGGAGCACGTGATGGCCACCCAGACGCTGCCCCTGACACCGTTCAAGACCATGGCGATCACCGTCGACGGCACCCTCCGGCCGGGCGTGACCGCCAAGGACATCATCCTCGCCGTGATCGCGAAGATCGGCACCGGCGGCGGCCAGGGCTACGTGCTCGAATACCGCGGCAGCGCCATCCGCGCCCTCTCCATGGAGGGCCGCATGACGATCTGCAACATGTCGATCGAGGCCGGCGCCCGCGCAGGAATGGTGGCCCCGGATGCGATCACCTACGACTATCTCCAGGGTCGCGCGCACGCCCCGGAAGGCCAGGACTGGCTCGACGCGGTCGCCTACTGGGACACCCTCGCCACCGACGACGGCGCCGTGTTCGACGCCGAGGTCTTCCTCGACGCGGACACGCTCGAACCCTTCGTCACCTGGGGCACCAACCCCGGCCAGGGCGTGTCCCTGAGCGAGGCCGTGCCGACTCCCGCCGGTCTTGTCGACGCCAACGAGCGCTCTGCCGCCGAACGCGCCCTCGAGTACATGGACCTCGCCGCCGGCACCCCGATGAAGGACATCCGGGTGGACACCGTCTTCCTCGGCTCCTGCACCAACAGCCGGGTCGAAGACCTGCGCGCCGCCGCGGAGATCGTCCAGGGCCGCACGCTGGCCCCCGGCGTGCGGATGCTCGTGGTCCCCGGTTCCGCACGGGTGCGCATCGAGGCGGAGGCGGAAGGCCTCGACAAGATCTTCACCGACTTCGGCGCCGAGTGGCGCTTCGCCGGCTGCTCCATGTGCCTCGGCATGAACCCCGACCAGCTGGCTCCCGGTGAGCGGTGCGCCTCCACGAGCAACCGCAATTTCGAGGGCCGGCAGGGCAAGGGCGGACGCACCCACCTCGTGTCCCCGCTGGTTGCGGCCGCGACCGCGATTCGCGGTACGCTATCGAGCCCGTGGGACCTGGCCCAGGATGGAGACAAGTAGGTAATGGAAAAGTTCACGACCGTCACGGGCGTCGCCCTTCCGCTTCGCCGCTCCAACGTTGACACCGACCAGATCATCCCCGCCGTCTACCTCAAGCGCGTCACCAAGACCGGCTTCGAAGACGCCCTCTTCGCCCGCTGGCGCGCCGACCCCGACTTCGTTCTCAACGACCCGGCCTACGCGGGTGCCCGCGTGCTCGTGGCCGGTGCCGACTTCGGCACCGGCTCCTCGCGGGAGCACGCCGTCTGGGCGCTGCGCGACTACGGCTTCGACGTGGTGCTCAGCTCCCGCTTCGGCGACATCTTCCGCGGCAACTCCGGCAAGCAGGGTCTGCTCGCCGGTCAGATCTCCGAGGCCGACGCCCAGCGTCTGTGGGACATCATCGAGGCCGACCCCGGAGTCGAACTGACCGTCGACCTCGTGTCGAGGACCGCCCGAGTGGGTGCCCTCACCGTTCCGTTCGAGATCGACGACTACACCCGGTGGCGCCTCCTCGAGGGCCTCGACGACATCGGCCTCACCCTGCGTGACGAAGCGCGCATCGCAGAATTCGAATCCCATCGGGAGCCATGGCGGCCCCGCACTCTCCCCGCAAGGCAGGTAAGTTTGTGAGCACAATCAGCGAAATCACCCAGAACCGTGAAGAAGACCAGAACCGGTCGGACGCGCAGAACCGCGAGAACGCCCAGAACTGGGGCGCGGCCGTCGGGCTGCAGGCCGACCGGATCACCATTCGCGGCGGCATCCCCCTGGTCGGCCGGATCGAGCTGAAGGGTGCCAAGAACCTGGTCACCAAGGCCATGGTCGCGGCACTGCTGGGCGAAAGCCCCAGCACGCTCAAGAACGTGCCGAACATCAGCGATGTGCGCATCGTGCGTCAGCTGCTCGAGGTGCACGGCGTCAAGGTCACCGACGGCGCCGAGCCCGGCGAACTGCTGCTCGACCCGGTCGACGTCGAAAGCGCGCACTTCGCCGCGATCGACGCGCACGCCGGATCCTCACGCATCCCGATCCTGTTCTGCGGCCCGCTGCTGCACCGCCTCGGCGAGGCGTTCATCCCCGACCTCGGCGGCTGCCGCATCGGCGACCGCCCGATCGACTACCACCTGGACGTGCTGCGCAAGTTCGGCGCCGTCGTCGAGAAGCAGCCCAACGGCATCCGGATGTCCGCGCCCAACGGCCTCAAGGGCACCAAGGTGTCCCTGCCCTACCCGAGCGTCGGCGCGACCGAACAGGTGCTCCTCACCGCCGTGCGCGCGGAGGGCATCACCGAGCTCAAGGGCGCGGCGATCGAGCCCGAGATCATGGATCTCATCAACATCCTGCAGAAGATGGGCGCCATCATCACGGTCGACACCGACCGCGTGATCCGGATCGAAGGCGTTGAGCACCTCGAGGGCTATAACCACCGCGCCCTGTTCGACCGGAACGAGGCCGCCAGCTGGGCTGCCGCGGCCCTGGCCACCGACGGCGACATCTTCGTCGGCGGCGCGCGCCAGCCCGAGATGCTGACGTTCCTGAACGTGTTCCGCAAGGTCGGTGGGGCGTTCGACATCGAAGACGACGGCATCCGTTTCTACCACCCGGGTGGCGACCTCAAGCCCGTCATCATCGAGACGGATGTCCACCCCGGCTTCATGACGGACTGGCAGCAGCCCCTCGTGATCGCCCTGACCCATGCGCACGGCGTCTCGATCGTGCACGAGACCGTCTACGAACAGCGCTTCGGCTTCGTCGACGCCCTCGTCGAGATGGGCGCCACCATCCAGATCCACCGGGAATGCCTCGGCGGGCACCCCTGCCGGTTCGGCCAGCGCAACTTCAACCACTCGGCCGTCATCACCGGGCCGACGAAGCTGACCGGCGCCGACATCGAGGTTCCCGACCTGCGCGGCGGCTTCAGCCACCTCATCGCGGCGTTGACCGCGGAGGGAACCTCCACGGTCAGCAACGTCGGAATCATCAGCCGCGGCTACGAGAACTTCATCACCAAGCTTCAACTGTTGGGGGCTGACTTCGATCTCGAAGGATAATGGGCCTGTGCCAGCATCAGATCCAGCGCCCGTGTCCGGTCCGGCGTCCCCGGCCCATATCGCCAGTGAACCCGTGAACCCGGGCCGGGGGCGTTCGGAGACGAAAAGCCCGTCGATCGTCTGGGTGCTGGCGGTGCTGATCCTGCCGGTGATCAATCTCGCCGTGCGGTTCAAGGTCACCGACGCCGCGAAGTTCCCGCGCTCGGGGGCGTTCGTGATGGCTCCCAACCACTTCAGCGAGATCGACCCCGTTCTGATGGGGGTGCTGAGCTGGAAGCTGGGGCGCGCGCCCCGGTTCATGGCGAAGGCATCCGTCTTCACGATCCCGATGATCGGGTGGCTGCTCCGCAAGTCGGGACAGATCCCGGTGCTGCGTGGCGGCAGCGTGCGCGGCAGCGAGCCCGTGAAGGCGGCTGAGCGCCTGGTCCAACGCGGCCAGATGGTCGTCGTCTACCCGGAGGGTTCGCTGACCCGCGACCCCGGACTCTGGCCGATGCGCGGTAAGACCGGCGCCGTGCGGATCGCCCTCGAGCGGGGCATTCCGATCGTGCCGGTGGCCCACTGGGGTGCGCAGGAGATCATGCCGCGCTACTCGAAGAGGCTGAGCCTGTTTCCGCGGAAGACCGTGCTCGTCAAGATCGGCGAACCGCTCGATCTGGCGCAGTTCCGGGGCCGCAACCTCGACTCGGCGACCCTCAACGAGGCCACCACACTCGTCATGGCCGCCATCACCCAGCTGCTCGAAGATCTTCGGGGTGAGACGGCGCCGACCAAACGCTGGAACCCGACCGAGCACGATCAGAGAGAGACCGGCCGTTTTGAAGCCTAAGATCCTGCCAGGCAGGCGCGTCGCCGTTCTCGGTGCCGGAAGTTGGGGCACCACGTTCGCCAAGATCCTGACCGACGGCGGGGCCGACGTCGTGCTCTGGGCGCGACGCCCCGAGCTCGCCCGGGAAATCACCGAGGCTAGACGCAACAGCGATTACCTGCCCGGCATCAACCTTCCGCTGGGTCTCCGCGCCACCTCCCGGCTCGATCTGGCCCTCGCCGGCGCCGAGGTGGTCTTCGTGTCGGTGCCGAGCCAGTCGCTGCGGGAGAACCTGATCCTGGCCGAGCCGTTCCTTGCCCCCGGCGCGATCGTGGTGTCTCTGATGAAGGGCGTCGAGCGCGGGTCCGGCCTGCGGATGAGCCAGATCATCGCCGATATCCTGCCGATCGACCCTAATCTCATCGCGGTGATCTCCGGCCCCAACCTGGCCCTCGAAATCGCCAAGGAGCAGCCGACGGCCGCCGTGGTCTCCTCGAGCAGCCTCGAGACCGCCCAGGCCGTGGCCATGCTGGCCCGCAACCGCTACTTCCGCTCCTACGTCAACACGGATGTCATCGGCACCGAATTCGGCGGCGTGCTCAAGAACCTCATCGCCGTGGCCATCGGCATCGTCGACGGCGTCGGCTACGGCGAGAACACCAAGGCGTCGATCATCACCCGAGGTCTCGTGGAGATGACCGATTTCGCGGTGGCCTACGGCGCGCATCCGGAAACCCTGGCCGGTCTGGCCGGCCTCGGCGACCTGATCGCGACCTGCCAGTCGCCGCTGTCGCGCAACAACACCGCCGGGCGGCTCCTCGGCCAGGGCTATGGCATCGCCGACGTCGTCAAGCAGATGCAGCAGACCACCGAGGGGCTCGCCTCCGTCGGCCCCATTCTCGAGCTCGCCCGCGCCAAGGGGGTGGACATGCCCATCGTCGAGCAGGTCCGCCAGGTGCTGGCCGGTACTCTGAAACCGCGGGACCTCGCCCCGCACCTGACCACGGACTCAGCCGAGCCGCAGGGCGAAAGGACGATTGATGACGAACAAGCTCACGGTGGCGCTGCTCTTTGGGGGTCGGTCAAGCGAACATTCGATCAGCTGCGCCACAGCGGGGGGCGTCCTCGCGGCGATTGACCGCGACCGCTACAACGTCATCCCGATCGGAATCACCCGCGACGGTGCCTTCGTGCTTGAAGCGGATGACCCGGCCCGGTTCGCCCTGGACGCGGACGCACTGCCGGAGGTCTTCGACAACGGCACCCGCATCCGGTGGCCGGAGAGCAGCCTCAGCCGCCAGCTGAGCGTCAGCGACGGCGCCGGCGTCGGCTACCGCTCCCTCGGCAACATCGACCTGGTCTTCCCGATCCTGCACGGCCCGTTCGGCGAGGACGGCACCGTGCAGGGGCTGCTCGAACTCGTCGGGCTGCCCTACGTGGGCTCAGGCGTGCTCGCGTCGGCGCTCGGCATGGACAAGCACTTCACCAAGACCGTTTTCCAGCAGGCCGCCCTGCCGGTCGCCCCGTGGCGCACCATCACCGCGGGCGACTGGGCCGAGGCTCCCGGCATGGCGTTCGCGGCGGCCGAGGAACTCGGACTGCCCGTGTTCGTGAAGCCGGCGCGGGCCGGGTCGAGCGTGGGCGTGAGCCGGGTCTCGAACCCGGACCAGCTCGCCGAGGCGATGCGGGTGGCTCTGCTGGAGGACAGCAAGGTTCTGATCGAGGCGGGTCTGCAGGGACGCGAACTCGAGATCGCGGTGCTGCAGGGGCGTCCCGGGGAGCCGACGCGGGCATCCGTCGCCGGCGAGGTGCGGGTCACCGGGCGGGACTTCTACGACTTCGCTGCCAAATACCTCGGTGCGTCGGGCATCGACCTGGTCTGCCCGGCAGACCTCACCCCGGTGGAACTCGCCGAGATGCAGGCCCTGGCCGTTCGCGCCTTCGACGCGATCGACGGTGCCGGCCTGGCCCGGGTGGACTTCTTCCTCACCAGGGACGGCTGGGTGATCAACGAGATCAACACCATGCCCGGGTTCACCCCGATCTCGATGTTCCCGAGCTGCTGGCTGGCCAGCGGCTTCACCTATCCGAAACTGATCGACGAGCTGATCGAGGTCGCGCTGGCCCACCGCGCCGCGCCGGCCGCGCTGCGACTGGCGGTCTAGCCGCCGGCCACATGCTCGCCGAGCCGTGGGTTTCGCCCCCGATTCCTGACTTTTCAGGGGCGTTTCTCACGGCTCGGCGTGGTTGTGGCGGGGGCGTGTGGGGGCGGGGCGGGCTAGGCCTTCTGCACCGTGATGGTCCAGTGGGCGTCACCCACGCGATCGAAGTGGGTGACCGGGTAGCCGTTCTCCGCGGCCCAGCGCGGCAGGGCATCCGTCGCCTGGGTGCAGTCGAAGTTGATGGTGAGTTCGTCGCCGAGGTGCAACAGTGCGATGGCGTCCTTGGCTTCGACCAGGGGGAACGGGCAGACCTGGCCGTCGGTCTCGAGTACGTGCTGAGCCATGGTTTTTTCCTTCTAACGGTTGGCCGGGACGAGTGCAGGGGAGATCCCGACCCTCGCCGATCCGGTGATGAAAAGGCGGGTCGCGGCGCCGGTGCCGATGATCATGAAGAGCAGCGACACCCAGCCCTGAAG
>DATISQ010000117.1:0-1832 GCA_035581905.1 Cryobacterium sp. | reverse complement strand
AAGAACATCATCGCCATCAACAAGGACCCGGAGGCCCCGATCTTCTCGGTGGCCGACCTCGGCATCGTGGGCGACGTCCACAAGGTGCTGCCGGCGCTCATCGAGGCGTTGAACGCCAAGGGCTGATCCCGCCCGCCGCTCCTCGCGGCGAACAGATCGAATCCGGTCAGGACGGCCGCCCCAGCAGGGGCGGCCGTTCGTCGTTTTCCGGTTCCACCCGGACCGCCGCCATCTCGCGCACGTCCCGTACAGCCGGACGCCCGGCGTGCCGACTGCTACGGATAGTGCGATCCCCCCTCCGTTGCGTATTGAACGCGTGTTGCGTTCAGGTGTCCACTCTTCGTGATCAATTGATGAAGATTGCGACATTTCGGATCCGGGGCCCGCATGCCCTTGCCACGCACCGTTTTGCGGGATCTCAGGGCCGTTCGAGCCGTCAGAGGGCTGCGCGCTCTCTGTGGCAGCGCCGACACGTTGGCGATTTTGCGTGTTGAGCGGCGACTCCCCGTGGGGATTCATGGTCCCCAGCGGCCGACCTCCCCAGTGCGCTGAGGCAGAACTCGACCACACCACACGACACCGCAACGAGGAAACACGATGAACTCGACCACCCCCATCGAAGCGACCATCGCTCCCGCCGCCGGGCAGAGCCTGCACAACCGAGGGCTCACCGGACGCGGCGTCGGCATCGCCGTCATCGACTCCGGCGTCACCGCGCCCGAGGAGTTCGGCGACCGCCTGGTCGTGGGCCCCGACTTCACCGTCGACGGTGCCACCGCCGACCACGGCCGGGACCGCACCGGCCACGGTACGCACCTGGCCGGCCTCGCTGCCGGTGCCCGCACCGGTGTCGCCCCCGGCGCCCACGTCGTGAACCTCAAGGTCGCCGGCGAGGGTGGCGCCACCGACCCGATGGCCGTCATCGCCGCCATCGACTGGGCCGTGGCCAACCGCCGCCAGCTCCAGCTCGGCGTGATCCTGCTGGCCTTCGGCGCCGAGCAGTTCGAGTCCGGCCGTGACCCCCTCGCCGAGGCCGTCGCCCGAGCCTGGAAGGCCGGTCTCGTCGTCGTCACCTCCGCCGGCAACGAGGGCGACGCCCCGCTGCCGACCCCCGCCCACATCGCCGAGGTCCTCACCGTCGGCGCAGGCGAGCTCGTCGATGGCACCTGGCAGCGCTGCGACTTCAGCAACACCGGCCGTGACGGCCAGCGCGCTGACCTCCTCGCTCCGGGCCGCTCGGTCATCGGCCCGGTCGCGCACGGCGCCGTCGAGGCCCCCGAGTCCTCCTTCGTCGGCCCCGACCACGTGAAGGGCTCGGGCTCGTCCCAGGCCGCGGCCGTGGCCGCCGGTGCCGCCGCCCTCCTCCTCGAGGCCGACGGCTCGCTGACCCCCGACGAGGTCAAGCAGATCCTGTGCACCTCCGCCGCCCGGGTCGAGGATCCGGCCGCCGGCGCCGGCGCGATGGACCTCGAGCTCGCCCTGGCGCTGCTCGCCTCCGGCCTCTTCCGTGACGCTGCGCCCCAGTCGCTGACTGCCGCCGGCGCCCGTGCCTGGAAGGGTCTGGAGTGGTCCGGTTTCCGGTGGGCTGGGTTCCGTTGGGCCGGTCTGGAGTGGTCCGGCTTCCGGTGGGCTGGGTTCCGTTGGGCCGGTCTGGAGTGGTCCGGCCTCGAGTGGGCTGGCTTCCGCTGGGCGTAGCGACGGGCCTGGCGCCCTAGCCACAACCGCTGTACCCTGAGTGTCGTACTGAACACTGGGAGTAGGTGAGTCGTGGCGGGAAAGGCAATGTCGCGCATGCGGCTCGTCTGGCTGTACTGCACGCTGCTCGCCGTTGT
>DATISQ010000116.1:0-12506 GCA_035581905.1 Cryobacterium sp. | reverse complement strand
CAGCGCCACCAGGTCGACGTTGCCGGTGCGCTCGCCGTTGCCGAACAGGCAGCCTTCGATGCGGTCCGCCCCGGCCAGGTAGCCCAGCTCGGCTGCGGCGACAGCGGTGCCGCGGTCGTTGTGCGGGTGCAGGGAGATGAGTACGTTCTCGCGGTGGGCAAGGTGGCGCCCCATCCACTCGATCGAGTCGGCGTAGACGTTGGGGGTGGCCATCTCGACCGTGGCGGGCAGGTTGATGATGACCTTGCGCTCGGGAGTGGGCTCCAGGACCTCGAGGACCTGGTTGCAGACATCGACGGCGAATTCAAGCTCCGTGCCGGTGTAGCTCTCCGGCGAGTACTCGTAGTAGACCGTGGTGCCGGGGACGGTGGCCTCGGCGGCGCGGCAGAGGCGGGCGCCGGCCAGCGCGATGTCGATGATGCCCTGCTTGTCCTCGCGGAACACGACCTCGCGCTGCAGCACGCTGGTGGAGTTGTAGAGGTGCACGATGGCCTGTTTGGCGCCCGCGATCGACTCGTAGGTGCGAGCGATCAGGTGCTCGCGCGCCTGGGTGAGCACCTGGATGGTCACGTCGTCCGGGATGGCGTTGTCGTCGATCAGGCTGCGCACGAAGTCGAAGTCGGTCTGACTGGCCGACGGGAAGCCGACCTCGATCTCCTTGTAGCCCATCCGCACGAGCATGTCGAACATGATCCGCTTGCGCTCGGGGCTCATCGGGTCGATCAGCGCCTGGTTGCCGTCGCGCAGGTCGACCGCGCACCAGCGCGGGGCCTCGGTGATGTGCTTGGTCGGCCAGGTACGGTCGGGCAGTTCGACCGTGAACTGCTCCTGGTACGGGCGGTACTTGTGGATCGGCATCCGGGATGCGGTCTGGTTGTTTTTCATGATCTGGGATCTCCTCGCGAATGGTGGGTAGCCAACGACGAACTCCGCGACGAGGGAGGCCTCAGATTAGGACTCGTCGCGGCAGCGAAGAAGGAGCTCACCGAAAAACATAAGTGCAGGCTACCACCCTCCGCGGGGAGGATCACCCCCGGGCTTCTAGAAGCCGAGGCGACCCAGCTGTTTCGGGTCGCGCTGCCACTCCTTGGCGACCTTGACCCGGAGCGAGAGGAAGACCCTCTTGCCCACCAGGGGTTCGATCTGTTTGCGGGCGCGCACGCCGACATCCTTCAACCGGCTGCCGGACTTGCCGATGATGATGCCCTTCTGGCTGTCACGCTCGACGAACAGGTTCGCGTAGATCTCGACCAGTTCCTGGTCGTCGCGCTCGATGATGTCGTCGATGGTCACAGCGATCGAGTGCGGCAGTTCGTCGGTGACGCCCTCGAGTGCCGCCTCGCGGATGTACTCCGAGATGCGCGACTCGAGGCTCTCGTCGGTGACCGCGTCTGCCGGGTAGAGCGGGGCATCCGACAACGGCAGCAGGCGCAACAGCTCCGCGCTGAGGATATCGAGCTGGATGCGACTGGTCGCCGAGATCGGCACGATCGCCTCCCAGTCCCGCAGCTGCGACACCGCGAGAAGCTGGTTGGCGACGCTGGTCTTGGAGGACATGTCGATCTTGGTCACGATGGCCACCTTGCGGGCCCGCGGGAAGTTGTCCAGCTGCTCGTTGATGAACTTGTCGCCCGGGCCGATCGGCTCGTTGGCCGGGATGCAGAGGCCCACCACGTCCACGCCGGACAGCGTCGACTGCACCAGGCTGTTCAGCCGTTCGCCCAGCAGGGTGCGCGGTTTGTGGATGCCCGGGGTGTCGACCAGGATCAGCTGGCCGTTCTTCTGGTGCACGATGCCGCGGATGGCGCGCCGGGTGGTTTGCGGCTTCGACGACGTGATCGCGACCTTCTCCCCCACCAGCGCGTTCGTCAGGGTGGACTTGCCCACGTTGGGGCGTCCCACAAACGACACGAACCCCGCGCGGAATCCCTCTACTTCAGTCATGACCGTTCACTCTCTCATCGTCCGACACTCCGAGGAATGCGTTCTGCGCGTCTATCAGCGCTTGGTCTCGTACCACCAGCACGGTGCTGATTCTCTTGCGGCGGCCCTCGGTGCGTTCGGCGGTGAGGACCAGCCCGCTCGCCCGGGCGACCGAGCCCGCAACCGGCAGACGGCCGAGGGCCTTGGCCAGCAGGCCACCCACCGAATCGACCTCGTCGTCGTCCAGATCCAGGTCGAACAGTTCGCCGAGCTCGTCGACCGGAAGCCGCGCGCTGACCCGGAAGTGACCGTGGCCGAGGTCTTCGACCTCCACCACGTCCCGGTCGTATTCGTCGGAGATGTCTCCCACGAGTTCCTCGATCAGGTCTTCGAGGGTGACCAACCCGGCGATTCCACCATACTCGTCGACCACCATGGCGAGGTGGTTCGACTCGAGCTGCATCTGGCGCAGCAGCGCGTCGGCCTTCTTCGACTCGGGCACGAAGACGGCGGGCCGTTCGAGCTCCCGCACCGTCAGGCTCTCCACGTTCGGCGGCCGTTCGTGGACGAGCCGGGCGACATCGCGCAGGTACAGGATGCCCGTGACGTCGTCGACTTCGCCGTCGATGACCGGCACCCGCGAGAAACCCTTGCTCAGGAACAGGCCCATGGCCGCGCCGATCGAGGAGTCGGCGTCGATGGTGACCATGTCGGTGCGCGGGATCATCACCTCGCGCACCACGGTCTCGTTGAATTCGAAGATGGAGTGGATCAGTTCCCGGTCGTTCTCCTCGAGGACGTCGAGTTCGGTGGCCTCGTCGACCATGCTGAGCAGCTGGTCCTCCGAGGTGAAGGTGGCGAGCCGGGTGCGCCCGGGGGTGACCCGGTTGCCGAGGGCCACGAGCGCGTTGGCGATGGGACCGAGGAGCACCCGAAGGAAGTGCACCAGCGGGGCGGTCGCGACGACCAGCTGCACGGGGTGGGCCCGGCCCACGCTGCGCGGGCTGGCGCCGACGAGCACGAAGGAGACTGCGGTCATCAGCAGCGAGGACAGCAGCAGCGCCAGCCACAGTTCCTCGATCGTGGTCGCGAAGACGAGGGTCACCAGCACGGCCGCCGTCGTCTCGGCGATGATCCGCACGAAGCTGATGGTGTTCAGGTGCGCCCCGGTGTCGGCGGCTATCGCCGTCAGGGATCGCCTGGCGCGGGACTTCTCGGCCAGGTCGGCGATGTCGGCGCGGGACTGGATCGTGATGGCAGAGTCCACCGCGGCCATCAAGCCGCCGAAGGCGACCAACAGGACGGCCGCCGTGAGAAAACCCCCGATCATCGGTCGCGGAGGCGTTCCTGCAAGGCGAAGCCGATCAGGATGTCCCGCTGAATACCGAACATCTCCTTCTCCTCGGCAGGTTCCGCGTGGTCGAATCCGAGCAGGTGCAGCACACCGTGCGTGGTGAGCAGCAACAGCTCCTCGAGGGTGCTGTGCCCGGCCGTCTCGGCCTGGCCCTGGGCCACCTGGGGGCAGAGCACGATGTCGCCGAGCAGCCCGGGCGGGGTCTCGGCGTCTTCGGTGCCCGGGCGCAGCTCGTCCATCGGGAAGCTGAGCACGTCGGTGGGGCCCGGCTCGTCCATCCACTGCACGTGCAGCTGCTCCATCGCGCCCTCGTCGACGAGCACGATCGCCAGTTCGGCGTCGGGGTGCACGTGCATGGAGTCCAGGGCGTAGGCCGCCAGGCGCAGGATGACGTCCTCATCGACCGGAATGGTCGATTCGTTGTTGATTTCGATGCTCAAGAGGATCTCCGTTTCGGAAGGCGGTCGCGTGGAGTGTTGGGGCGGCCGGGTCCGCGATTGGCGAATTCCCGAGCCTGGTCGCTCTCGTAGCGCTCGGCCTGCTTCTGCGCGTCGTACTCGGTCCAGGCGTCCACGATCCGGCCGACCAGAGAGTGCCGCACGACGTCGGCGCTGGTGAGACGCACGAAACGGATGTCGTCGACCTGGTCCAGCACCCGGCTCACCAGGCGCAGCCCGCTCGAGCCGGCCGGCAGGTCGATCTGGGTGATGTCCCCGGTCACGACCATTTTCGAGCCGAACCCCAACCGGGTCAGGAACATCTTCATCTGTTCGGGGGTGGTGTTCTGCGCCTCGTCGAGCACGACGAAGGAGGAGTTGAGCGTGCGGCCGCGCATATAGGCGAGCGGGGCCACCTCGATGGTTCCGGCGGCCAGCAGCTTGGGCACGAGCTCCGGGTCCATCATCTCGTTGAGAGCGTCGTAGAGCGGGCGCAGGTACGGGTCGATCTTCTCGGTGAGGCTGCCCGGCAGGAAGCCGAGACGTTCCCCCGCCTCGACGGCCGGGCGGGTGAGGATGATCCGGTCGACCTCCTTGCGCTGCAGCGCCTGCACGGCCTTGGCCATCGCCAGGTAGGTCTTGCCGGTGCCGGCCGGCCCGATCCCGAACACGATGGTGTCGGTGTCGATGGCGTCGACGTACTGCTTCTGCCCGAGGGTCTTGGGGCGGATGCTCTTGCCCCGGGAGCTGAGGATGGCCGGCCCGAGGCGTTCGGACGGGCTCATGGAGCTGTCCTCGTCGAGCATCCGTGACGAGGTGCTCACCTCGGACTCGGCGAGGTCGCGACCGCCGCGCACCATGAGCAGGAGCTCTTCGATCAGGCGACGCGCCGCCTCGACCCGTTCGGTTTCCCCGGTGAGGGTGATCTCGTTGCCGCGCACGTGCACGCTGACGCCGGGGTGTTCCTTCTCGACGGTGGCGAGCAGGCGGTCGTCGGCGCCCAACAGGCGCACCATGGCGACGCCGTCGACCGTGATGCGAACCTCGGACGCGCCGGGCCCGGTCGTTCCCGGCCCGGTCGACTCACCGGAAGCCAAGCGTGCCCTCCCCCAGGGTTCCGCCGGTGGAATGCGGGGCGAGCAGGTGCGCGTGCACGTGGAACACGGTCTGCCCGACGGCGCTGCCGGTATTGAACACGAGCCGGAACTGGCCGTTGGACAGCCGGGCCGCCAGCGAGTTGGCGACCTCGACGAGTTCGGCCAGCAGCCCGGGGTCACCGGCTGCGAGTTCGACCACAGTGCTGTACTCGGAGGTTTTCGGCGTGATCACGATGTGCACGGGCGCCTGTGGGGCGATGTCGTTGAAGGCGATGATCCGGTCGGTTTCGGCGACGATGGTCGCCGGGATCTCGCGCGCGGCGATGCGAGTGAAGATGGACGGTTCTTGGCCGGTGGAAGACATATCTCTATCTTAAGCTCGCGCGCTACCAGCGGCCGAGCGTCGCGGTCAGGATGGCGAGGGCGGCAGGGCCGGCGGTGGACGTGCGCAGCACATTGTCGCCCAGACGCACCCGGGTGGCGCCGGCCTGCTCGAGCAGGGTCAGCTCGGCCGGGGAGATGCCGCCCTCGGGGCCGACGACGAGCAGGATCTCTCGGTCGTCGGTCGGCGCCGCCTGCGAGGTGAGCCGTTCGGTCGCGGTGGGTTCCAGCAGCAGCATCCGGGTGGAACCGGCCAGCTCGGCCAGCATTTTGGTGCTCATGAGTTGCCCGACCGTGGGCAGCCACGCGCGGATCGACTGTTTGGAGGCCTCGCGCACGATGCTGGACCAGCGATCCCGGCCCTTCCCGATCTTGGCTCCCTCCCAGCGGGTCACCGAGCGGGACGCGGCCCACGGGATGACCCCGTCGATGCCGAGCTCCGTGGCCGCCTGCACGGCCAGTTCATCCCGGTCTCCCTTGGCCAGGGCCTGGACCAGACGGATGCGCGGCGTCACACGCGCGGTCACGGTCACCGTGTCCACGCGCAGGGTCAGCAGGGCCGCGTCCGCGCCGACCACAGTGGCGGAGAGCAGGAGCCCGGCCCCGTTCCCGATCCGCAGGTGTTCGCCCGGGCGGACCCGGCTGACGGTGACCGCATGCCGCGCCTCGGCGCCGCGGATGCCGACGACCGCCCCTGGCGCGCAGTCGGCGGCCAGGAGCGCCTCATCGATGAAGAAATGTGCCATCGTGCGTCTAGCCGCGGAACCGATCGCGCAGCTTGGCGAACAGTCCCTGCTGGAAGGCGCTGAGGGCAGGTGCCGGTGCCTTGTGGCGGGACGCGAAGGCCTCGATGAGCTCCCGCTCCTTGTGGTCGAGGCGGGTCGGCGTGACCACGTGCACGCCGATCTTCAGGTCGCCGCGTCCGTTTCCGCGCAGGCGGGTGACGCCGCGGTCCTTGATCGTGATGACCTCGGCGCTCTGCGTGCCGGGCCTGAGCTCGACCTCGAGGTCGCCGTCGAGGGCCTTGACGGACGCGGAGGTGCCGAGGCTGGCATCCGTCATCGGCACCTCGAGGGTGCACAGCAGGTCGTCGCCGTCGCGGCTGAAGACGTCGTGGTGACGCACCTTCATCTCCAGGTAGAGATCGCCGTTGGGGCCGCCGGCCGGGCCGGCCTCACCGCTGCCGGGCATCTGCAGGCGCAGGCCCGTATCGACCCCGGCGGGGATGTCGACGGGGACCGTACGGCGCGCGCGCACGCGGCCCTGGCCCTGGCAGGTGACGCAGGGGGTGGCGATGATCGTGCCGTAGCCGCGGCAGGATCCGCACGGGCTGCTCGTCATGACGTTGCCGAGCAGCGACCGCACGGCGCGCTGGATGTTGCCGGTGCCGTGGCAGATGTCGCAGGTGACGGGCGCGGTGCCCGGCTGGCAGCAGGTGCCGCTGCAGGTGCCGCAGGTGACGGCCGTGTCGACCTCGAGGTCGCGGTGCGTGCCGAAAATGATCTCGTCGAGGTCGAGCTCGACCCGGATCAGGGCGTCCTGGCCGCGCTCCCGGCGCGACCTGGGGCCGCGGGTGGATCCCCCGCCGCCGAAGAAGGTCTCGAAGATGTCGCCGAAGTTGCCGAAGTTCCCGTCGAACCCGGCACCTCCGCCGCCGCCCGAGCGGCCGTTGCCGCCCCGGTCGTAGTTGTCGCGCTGCTTGGCGTCGCTGAGCACGTCGTAGGCGTGGGTGACCGATTTGAAGCGCTCGGACGCATCCGCGCCCGGGTTCACGTCGGGGTGGAGCTGCCGGGCGAGTTTGCGGTAGGCCTTCTTGATCTCGTCGGTCGAGGCGTCGCGTGCAACGCCGAGTACTTCGTAATGGTCAGCCAAAGCTGGCTCTCCTAGGTTTGTTCTGAAATATGGGTTTTATCTGAATGCGCTGACCGCCGGCTCCTGGGCCGGAGGTCCTGGTCAATTCTCGCCGAGAAGGCGTGAAAGGTAGCGGGCGACCGCGCGGACGGCCGCCATGTTGTTCGAATAGTCCATCCGGGTGGGGCCCAGCACGCCGAGGCGGGCCAGGTTGCCACCCTGCGAGGAGTACCCGCTGGTGAGCACGGACGTCTCGGCAAGGCCGAACGGGGCATTCTCCCGGCCGATACTGACGGACACGCCGTGCTGGTCGGAGGCCATCTCGCCGAAAAGTCGCAGAAGCACGACCTGTTCTTCGATGGCCTCGAGCACCGGGTAAATGCTGCCGGTGAAGTCTTCCTCGGTGCGCACGAGGTTGGCGGCGCCGGCCATCACGAGCCGGTCCTGCCGGTTCGCGCCGACCTGGTCCCGCAGGGTGCCGGTGATCAGGTCCACCGCTTCCTGCTGCTCGAAGGGGCCGAGGCTGGAGCCGCCGGTGAGGCTGCTGGCGGCCTCCGTCATGCCGAGCCCGATCAGGGCCGAATTCAGCCGGGCCCGCAGCTCGATCAGAACGGGCTCCGCCAGCGGGCGGGGCAGGTCGACGACGCGCTGCTCGACACGACCGGCGTCCGTGATCAGAACCGACAGGAGACGCGTTTCCGACAGGGGCACCAGCTCGATGTGGCGCACCTTCGCGCGGGACAGCGACGGGTACTGCACCAGGGCCACCTGGTGGGTGAGCTGCGAGAGCAACCGCACGCTGCGGGCCAGCACCTCGTCGAGGTCGGCCGACTGGCCGAGGAACGTCTCGATGGCCTGACGTTGCGCCGCCGAGAGCGGGCGCAGGTCGGCGAGGTGGTCGACGAACAGGCGGTAGCCCTTGTCGGTGGGGATACGGCCCGACGAGGTGTGCGGAGCCGCGATCAGCTCCTCCTCTTCGAGCAGGGCCATGTCGTTGCGGATCGTGGCCGCCGAGACCCCGAACGAGTGTCGGTCAACGATAGATTTGGAACCGACGGGTTCGCGGGAGGCAACGTAGTCCTGGACGATCACGCGCAGGACTTCGAGACTGCGATCGGACACCATGGCTCTCGCCTCCTCCCAGCGTCGTGAGTGCGGCACGGACTGGCACTCGCGGTATGTGACTGCTAATCATACCGCGACCGGATGGGCTTCCCCATTGCTCCCGAATGTTCTGGCGCAGTAACTTAGGCATGTAGCATCTCTTCTCCTGTGCACCGAAAGGCACGATCATGAGCAATTTCACCGGCCCCGGACCCGATGATCCCTACCAGGGCCAGCGGCCGCCGCAGCCCCCGTACCAGCCCGCCGCCCCGGGGCCGTCGGCACCCCTGACCGAGGCGGATGACCGCCAGTGGGCGTCCCTCGCCCACCTGGGCGGGATCCTCACCTTCGTGCCGTCCCTGGTGCTGTGGCTGCTCTTCAAGGACCGCGGACCGCTGACCGGTGTCGAGGCGAAGGAAGCCCTCAACTTCCAGATCACCCTCTTGATCGGCTACTTCGCGATCAACTTTCTGGCGACGACCATCGGCATTCTCACCTTCGGCATCGGCGGTGTCATCGGCGGTCTCGCCTGGCCGCTCTACATCGTCGGCGTGGTCCTGTCGGTGCTCGGCTACCTCCAGGCGAAGGACGGCAACCACTACCGGTACCCGTTCGCGCTGCGCCTCATCAAGTAGCCGGCGCGAGCCGGTCTTTCCACCGAAGGAGCATCATGTCCGACTACACCCCGCCACCGCCCAACGCGTACCAGGCGCCGACGCCGATGAATCCGGCCGACGAGAAGCTGTGGGCCACCCTGATCCACATCGGCGGGATTCTGTTCGGCCCGCTGCCCGCACTGATCGGCTACATCGTGCTCAAGGACCGCGGCCCGTTCATCCGGGCGCACACGGCCACCGCCCTGAACTTCCAACTCACGCTGCTGATCTCCTACATCGTGGGCTGGGTCCTCATCATCATCATTGTCGGCTTCCTGGTCCTGGCCGCCGCCTGGGTGCTGGCGATCGTCTTCGGCATCATGGCCGCCCTGGCCGCGAACCGGGGCGCGTACTACACGTACCCGCTGTCGATCAAGTTCGTGAATTAGTCGGCGAGCAGGCGGCGCACGACGGCATCCGCCAGGAGGCGTCCTCTTCGGGTCAGTTCGACGGATCCGGAGAAGGCCGCTCGCGCGTCGATGAGCTCGTCGGCGATCAGCCCGGCCACCTCGCGGCGGCCGCGCGGGCTCAGCGAGTCGATGGGGATGCCCTCGCGGATGCGGGTGAGCAACAGCACCCGCTCCACCTCCTGGGTGGCCGCGTCGAGGGTCTCCCGACCGGCGGCCGGTGAGTCACCGGCGCGAATCCGGTCGCCGTACGCCGACGGATGCTTGACGTTCCACCAGCGCACCCCGCCGATGTGGCTGTGCGCTCCGGGCCCGACACCCCACCAGTCCTGGCTGCGCCAGTAGGCGAGGTTGTGGCGGGAGCGGTGCGCGTCATCCGTGGCCCAGTTGCTGACCTCATACCAGCCGTAGCCGGCCGCGGACAGAAGGTCGTCGGCCAGCTCGTAGAACTCGGCCTGCACGTCGTCGTCGACGGGCGCCAGTTCGCCGCGCTTGATCTGGCGGGCGAGCTTGGTGCCGTCCTCGACGATGAGCGAGTAGGCGCTGATGTGGGTGGGGGCCTGGCGGATGGCGTGCTCGACGCTGGTGCGCCAGTTCGCGAGGGTCTCCCCCGGTGTGCCGTAGATCAGGTCGAGGGACACGTCGAGGCCCGCCTCGCGCGCCCACTGCACGACCAGCGGCACGCGCTCGGGGTCGTGGGTGCGCTCGAGAGTGGCCAGCACGCTCGGTACCGCCGACTGCATGCCGAAGGACACCCGGGTGAAGCCGGACTCGGCGAGGCGGCCGAGGTAGGCGGCGTCGACGGAGTCCGGGTTCGCCTCGGTGGTCACCTCGGCGCCTTGCACCAGCCCCCAGGTTGAGCGCACGGCCTGCAGCATCCGCGCCAGGTCGTCGGCCGGGAGCAGGGTGGGGGTGCCGCCGCCGAAGAAGACCGTCGCCGCCGGGCGGGCCGGCACGCCCGACCGGTCCAGAATGCGGCCGGCCGCCTCGACCTCGCTGATCGCCTGGCCGGCGTAGTCGTGCTGGGATGCGCCGCGCAGCTCGGTGGCCGTGTAGGTGTTGAAGTCGCAATAGCCGCAACGCACCCGGCAGAACGGCACATGCAGGTAGACGCCGAAGTCGCGCGCTGACGCTCCGACGGCGGCCGAGCCCGGCAGCAGGCCGTCGCGGGGTGCGGGGTCGCCGACGGGCAGGGCACTGCCCATGCGTCTAGACCGCGCCGATCGGGTGCAGCGCGCGCAGGTACCGCGCGGTCATTTTCGCCTGCTGCCGCCGGACCAGCGGCCAGCCCAGCCGGTAGAACCAGGTGCCGGGGCGGGAGAAGGCGCGGATGGTGAGCCAGACCGAGTCGTCCTCGCGCTTGTCGACGATGAACGATTCCTCGCCGCTGGCCGGGTGCCCGGCCATGGTGCCGTACGCGAAACCGAGCCGGTCGGGCTCGTCGATCACGTAGACCACGCGCACGGGGGCGTCGATGGTGAAGGGGCCGAACTTGGTCGTCAGGTGCGCGGACATCCCGTTGACGATGTAGGGCGTGCCGTCCTCGGCGAAGACGGCCTCGTCCGGCTCGGTCTTCTGGGTGCGGGCGGCCTGGCCGTCGGCGTCGAAGACCAGGCCCGTGTACTGCTGGCCGGTGCCGTCCAGCAGATCGGTGACGGTCATGCCGCTTCCCCGCTGCACCCCCCAGGTCATCAGTGACTTCGAGGCGAGCTGGAAGCGCTCCTCACCGCTGCCGAGACGCACGGTGCGCTCGAGGGGCCGGTAGCCCTTGGGCGGGAACCGGAGAAGGTCGGGTACGAGGGTGCCGCCGATTGATGCGTAGGTGACGGCGGTATCGGTGAAGGTGGCGCGGCGCATCCGTCTACTTCTTCTTCGGGGGCTCGTCGCCGGACAGGGCGGCAATGAACGCCTCCTGGGGAACCTCGACCCGGCCGACCATCTTCATGCGCTTCTTACCCTCTTTCTGCTTCTCCAGCAGTTTCCGCTTGCGGGAGATGTCGCCGCCGTAGCACTTGGCGAGAACGTCTTTTCGGATGGCGCTGATCGACTCGCGCGCGATGATGCGGGCGCCGATCGCGGCCTGGATGGGCACGTCGAACTGCTGCCGGGGGATGAGCTTGCGCAGGCGCCCGGTCATCAGCACGCCGTAGTCGTAGGCCTTGTCGCGGTGCACGATCGCGCTGAACGCGTCGACCTGTTCGCCCTGCAGCAGGATGTCGACCTTGACCAGGTCGGCTTCCTGCGAACCGATCGGCTCGTAGTCGAGCGAGCCGTAGCCGGCGGTGCGGCTTTTGAGATTGTCGAAGAAGTCGAACACGATCTCACCGAGCGGCATCGTGTAGCGGATCTCGACCCGGTCTTCACCGAGGTAGTCCATGCCGAGGAGGGTGCCGCGGCGGCTCTGGCACAGCTCCATGATCACGCCGACGTAGTCCTTGGGCGCGAGGATGGCCGCCTTCACGATGGGTTCCTCGACCTTGGCGATCTTGCCGTTCGGGAACTCGCTCGGGTTGGTGACCGTGACCGTCTTCTTGTCGTCGGTGGTGACCTCGTAGATCACGCTGGGCGCGGTGGTGATCAGCTCGAGGCCGAATTCGCGGTCGAGACGCTCGGTGATGATCTCCAGGTGCAGCAGGCCGAGGAAGCCGCAGCGGAAACCGAACCCGAGGGCGACGGATGTCTCGGGCTCGTAGACGAGGGACGCGTCGGAGAGTTTGAGCTTGTCCAGGGCCTCGCGGAGGGCCGGGTAGTCGCTGCCGTCGATCGGGTAGAGGCCCGAGAAGACCATCGGCTTGGGCTCGGTGTAGCCGGGCAGGGCGACGGTCGCGGGCCGGAGCGCGGTGGTGACCGTGTCGCCGACCTTCGACTGGCGCACATCCTTCACGCCCGTGATCAGGTAGCCGACCTCGCCGACACCGAGGCCTTTGCTGTTGGTGGGCTCGGGCGAGGTGACGCCGATCTCGAGGATCTCGTGCGTCGCCCGGGTCGACATCATCTGGATCTTCTCGCGCGGGCCCAGCTTGCCGTCGATCATGCGCACATAGGTGACGACGCCGCGGTAGCTGTCGTAGACCGAGTCGAAGATCATCGCGCGGGCCGGGGCGGCCGGGTCGCCGATCGGGGCCGGGATGAGTCGGGTGGCCCGGTCGAGGAGCTCGGCGACGCCGACGCCGGTCTTGCCGGAGACCCGGAGCACGTCGTCGGGGCTGCCGCCGATCAGGCTGGCGAGCTCCTTCGCGTACTTGTCGGGGTCGGCGGCCGGCAGGTCGATCTTGTTCAGCACCGGGATGATGGTG
>DATISQ010000115.1:0-3324 GCA_035581905.1 Cryobacterium sp. | reverse complement strand
GTACCCCTATATCGATCCGGCCGAAGACCAGCCCGATCTGACCCGGTTGATCGAGACCGCCGCGGGCGAACCGTTCATCCTGCATCCGGGCGAGTTCGTGCTCGGGTCCACCTACGAGAAGGTCACCCTGCCCGACGACGTTGCGGCTCGGCTGGAGGGCAAGAGCTCGCTCGGCCGGCTCGGCCTGCTCACGCACTCGACCGCCGGCTTCATCGATCCCGGCTTCACCGGCCACGTGACACTCGAACTGAGCAACGTCGCCACCCTGCCGATCAAGCTGTGGCCCGGCATGAAGATCGGGCAGCTCTGCTTCTTCCGGTTGAGTTCGCCGGCCGAACGCCCCTACGGCTCGAGCGCATACAGCTCCCGCTACCAGGGCCAGCGTGGGCCGACGGCCTCGCGGTCGTTCCAGAACTTCCACTGCACGGATGTCCGGGAGGACTCGACCGCCGTCGAGTGACGCCGTTCATGCGGATGCAACATGCGCCCGGTAAAATCGGCCCATGACCACATCCGTGCCCAGCTTTGCCGACGCGCTCTCCGCGCCGGGACCGACGCCCGAGTACCCGGGGCGGATGCGCCGGTTCGGCCAGCTGGTCGGAGCCTGGGCCGCCCAGGGCTCACGCCTCGACGAGGCCAGCGGTGAGTGGACCGGCCGCGAATTCACCTGGATCGTCGACTTCGTCCTCGACGGGCGCGCGGTGCAAGACGTCGAGGTCGTCGCGAGCGACTCGCACCCGACGGGGTACGAGACGGTCGCCACTGCCCTGCGGGTCTACGACCCCTACGCCGGCGTGTGGCGGGTCAGCTACTTCGCCCCGGCGTCCGGGGAGTACTGCCACCTCGTCGCGACCCCGCACCGCAACGGCCTGCGCCAGGACGGCACGGGCACCGACGGCCGCCCGATCCGCTGGAACTTCGCCTCGATCACCCCCGACGCCTACGCGTGGGAGGGCTGGGTCTCCAATGACGAGGGTTCCACCTGGTTGCTGGTCGAACACAACGAGGCCACCCGCATCCGTTAGCCGATCTGGTCCTGGTGTGCCTTCACCGGGATCAAGAGCAGCAGCCCCGCGAGCAGGACCAGCATGATGCCGAGGATGCCCCAGTAGGTGGCCCCGAAAATCGTCACCATCAGGGCGAACATGGTCGGAGCGAGGAAGCTCACCGCGCGGCCCGTCGTGGCATAGAGACCGAACACCTCACCCTCGCGGCCGGCCGGGATGAGCCGGGCCAGGAAGGTGCGGCTGGCCGACTGGGCCGGCCCGACGAACAGCGTCAGGGCCAGGCCGGCGGTCCAGAACACGATCGGGCCGCCGTCGTGCAGCACGAAGACGATGCTGCCGCACACGATCAGGCCGATCAGTGCGGTCACGATGATCGGCTTCGCACCCAGCCGGTCGTCGAGCGAACCGGCGATGATGGTGGCCAGGCCCGCCACGACGTTCGCCGCGATGGCGAAGATGATCACCTCGCCGGGCGAAAACCCGAAGACGGATGCCGCGAGCACCCCGCCGAAGGTGAAGACCCCGGCCAGTCCGTCGCGGAAGATCGCGCTCGCGATCAGGAAGTACACCGTCTGGCGGCTGGTCTTCCAGAGCCGAATGATGTCCTGCCCAAGCACGACGTAGGAGCGGAAGAAGCTCACCCGGGGCCGGCGTGCCGCGGCGGGAGAGCGGTACTCGGGAACCGAGAACAGCACCGGCAGGGCGAACAGGCCGAACCAGGCGGCCGCGATCAGCATCGTGACCCGCACCGAGAGGCCGTTCTCGCCGGTCACCCCGAACAGGCCGACGTCGGGGCTGATGAAGCCGAAGTACACGATCAGCAGCAGCACAATGCCGCCGATGTAGCCCATGCCCCATCCGAAGCCACTGACCTTGCCGATGGTGCGCGCGGTCGAGACCTGGGACAGCATGGCGTTGTAGTTGACGCTGGCGAACTCGAAGAACACGTTGCCGGCGGCCACCAGAACGAGGCCGAGCAGCAGGAAGCTCGGGGACGCCTCGACGAAGAACATCGCCGCCGTGAGGCCGACCACGATGAACGTGTTGATGCCGAGCCACAGCTTGCGCCGCCCGGACGTGTCCGAGCGCTGACCGGTGATCGGGGCCAGTACGGCCACCAGCAGGCCGGCGATGGCGAGGGCCCAGCCGAGCTGGGCGGAAATGACGTCCTTGTCGCCGAAGGAACTGCCCGTGATGTAGACCGTGAAGACGAAGGTGGTGACCACCGCGTTGAAGGCGGCAGAGCCCCAGTCCCAGAAGCTCCAGGCCACCACGCGGCGTTTGCTCGTCTTGGCTGGCTGCACCTGGGCATCCGTGCTGCCCTGCTCCGTGATCCCGGTCATGCGCTGAGGCTAGTGGATGGTGGTGGCCGAAAACCATCGATCAGGCGAAATCCCAAAGTTGAGTCACTCACGCTCAACTCTCAGGTGCGTGGCTTGACTCCAATTTCAGACACTGGCACACTTGAGCCAGCACCGCTCAACTCTGAGAAATCAGGTTGACAACATACTTTGAAGGAGAACGCACACATGGCCCGTGCAGTAGGCATCGACCTCGGAACCACCAACTCAGTGGTGGCCGTCCTCGAAGGTGGAGAACCCACCGTCATCGCAAACGCCGAAGGCTTCCGGACCACCCCGTCCGTCGTCGCCTTCACCAAGGACGGCGAGGTGCTGGTCGGTGAGACCGCCAAGCGCCAGGCCGTCACCAACGTCGACCGCACCATCGCGTCGGTCAAGCGACACATGGGCACCGGCTGGGACGTCGCCATCGACGACAAGAAGTTCACCCCGCAGGAAGTCTCGGCCCGCATCCTGGCCAAGCTCAAGCGCGACGCCGAGGCGTACCTGGGCGACACGGTGACGGATGCCGTCATCACCGTTCCCGCGTACTTCAACGACGCCGAGCGCCAGGCCACCAAGGAAGCCGGCGAGATCTCCGGCCTGAACGTGCTGCGCATCATCAACGAGCCCACCGCGGCCGCTCTGGCCTACGGCCTCGACCGCGGTAAGGAAGACGAGCTCATCCTGGTCTTCGACCTCGGCGGCGGAACCTTCGACGTCTCCCTCCTCGAGGTGGGCAAGGACGACGACTTCTCCACCATCCAGGTGCGCTCGACCGCCGGCGACAACCGCCTCGGCGGCGACGACTGGGACCAGCGCATCGTCGACCACCTGATCAAGAAGTTCAAGGAAACCACCGGCGTCGACGTCTCCAAGGACAAGATCGCCAAGCAGCGCCTCAAGGAAGCTGCCGAGCAGGCCAAGAAGGAACTCTCGAGCAGCATGTCGACGAGCATCCAGCTGCCGTACCTCTC
>DATISQ010000114.1:0-13747 GCA_035581905.1 Cryobacterium sp. | reverse complement strand
AGCGGACGGCTCGGCGGGGCATCCGGGTAGACCCGCTCCCACAGCATCATGTCGTCCGGGTGGAGGTAGGTCGGCGCGGTGTGCGCCTTCTGCACCCCGGCGACGGCGCCGATGTGGTCGTCGTGCGCGTGCGTGCAGAGGATGCCCACCAGCTTGCGGTCGCCGACCGCCGCGAGGATGGCGTCGACATCGTGGGCGGCGTCGATCACGACGCACTCGTCGTCGTCGCCGACGATCCAGACGTTGTTGTCGACATCCCAGGTGCCGCCGTCGAGGCTGAAGCTGCCCGAGGTGACCAGGTGTTCGATGCGGGCCGCCACTAGAGCACGACCACGGAACGCAGCACGTCGCCGCGGGCCATCTTCGCGAAGGCCTCCTCGATGTGGCCGATGCCGATGCGTTCGCTGACGAACTCGTCCAGCGGCAGTCGGCCCTGCAGGTAGAGGTCTGTCAGCATCGGGAAGTCGCGCTCCGGCAGGCAGTCGCCGTACCAGGATGACTTCAGCGCGCCGCCCCGGCCGAACACGTCGAGCAACGGGATCTCCAGCATCATCTCGGGGGTGGGCACGCCCACCAGCACGACGGTGCCGGCCAGGTCGCGGGCGTAGAACGCCTGCCGCCAGGTCTCGGGACGACCGACGGCGTCGATCACGACATCCGCCCCGAAGCCGCCGGTCAGCGCCTGCACGGCCGCGACCACGCCGTCCTCGTCGAGGCCGGCCGAGTCGATGGTGTCCGTGGCGCCGAGCGTCTCTGCGGTCGCCAGCTTCTTCTGGTCGCGGTCGATGGCGATGATGACGGATGCCCCGGCGAGCCGGGCCCCGACGATCGCCGCGTTCCCCACGCCGCCGCATCCGATCACGGCGACCGAGTCGCCTCGGGTCACGTTGCCCGTGTTCAGGGCGGCGCCGATGCCGGCCATAATGCCGCAGCCGAGCAGCCCGACGACCGCGGGGTCGGCGGCGGGGTCGACCTTGGTGCACTGCTGCTCGTGCACGAGGGTCTTCTCCGCGAAGGCGCCGATGCCGAGGGCCGGGCTGAGCTCGGTGCCGTCGGTCAGGGTCATCTTCTGGGTGGCGTTGAAGGTGTTGAAGCAGTACCAGGGCTCGGCGCGCTTGCAGGCGCGGCAGTCGCCGCAGACGGCACGCCAGTTCAGCACGACGAAGTCGCCCACGGCCACGTGGGTGACGCCCGCACCGATAACGCTGACCCGGCCGGCGGCCTCGTGGCCGAGCAGGAACGGGAACTCGTCGTTGATGCCGCCGTCGCGGTAGTGCACGTCGGTGTGGCACACGCCGCAGGTTTCGATTTCGACGATGACCTCGCCCGCACCGGGGTCGGGGATGACGATGTCGACAAGCTCCACCGGCGCGCCCTTCGATCGAGCGATGACGCCTTTGACGGTGATCGACATGGAACTCCTCTGGGTTGGTGCTCGGGCAGGCGGGGACGGAACCCGTCTACACTACCCAACCGTGCCGACCCCGCCCTGTGTCACCGCGCCGGGGCGATCGCCGCCGCTCTCATCGAATCCGGCTACGAGAATTCCTGGCAGTGATCGCACCACCAGCCGCCGCCGATTGGCGCCATCGAGTCGTAACAGGTGGCACAGGTGGGTGTCGGTAACAAGCGTTCGTCGTTCATTCGGAGCTCGGTGTCGATTCTGAAGACGAGTTCCCCAGCCCAGGAAAGGGCATTCGCGGATTCAATTGTAGGCAGACCCAGGCCCGGATGTCTAGGAAAGTTGACAACTCAAAGGGTGAACTTTCGGAGACTCCCCGTGCGCCCGCCGAAGCCGTGCCGGCTCGTTGACACTCCCCAGGGCCCGGTCTACCGTGACCGGTGTTCGAGTGCATTCTCCGCCAACCGAGCGGTTGTGAAACGTGTAGCGGCTGCTCCTGAACTCGGGAGTTCTCTGATGGGCGCAGTGGGTTTGCTATACGTGGGGGCCGTTCTCTTCATCAACGGCCTGATGCTGGTGGGAGCGATCCCGGGCAAATCGGCCGGCATCCTCAACTTCTTCGTCGGCGGGATGCAGGTCATCTTCCCGACCCTGATCATCCTGGGAGCCGACGGCGACCTGTCCACCATCTTCGGGGCGGCGGGCCTCTACCTCTTCGGTTTCACCTATCTCTACGTGGCGATTCTTCAGTTCACGGGCATCAGCGGGGAGGGGCTCGGCTGGTTCTCGCTGTTCGTGGTCTTCTGCGCCACGGTCATCGGTGTGCTTCAATTCACCCTGCTGGACGACCCCGTCTTCGGTGTCATCTGGCTGATCTGGGCGGTGCTCTGGTTCCTCTTCTTCCTGGTGCTGGGCCTCGGCAAGGAGTCGCTGACCCGCACGACCGGCTGGTTCACCATCTTCATCAGCCACATGACCGGAACGATCCCCGCGTTCCTGCTGCTGCTGGGCGAATACGACACCACCAACGGCTACGCGCTGATCGTGGCGCTCGCCGCCGCGCTGTCGCTGGGGGTGGCGTGGGTGCTGGGGCACGCCGCCATCCCCCCGAAAGAGCCGGCCGAACCGGTGCAGTCGACCCGGGCCGTCTGAGAAGGGAACCCAGAATCCATGCCCATCTATGAATATCGTTGCGCAGACTGCCCGGACTTTGAACTCATCCTCCCCATGGGTGCTGCCACGGATGTCGTATCGTGCCCGACCTGTCAGGGCGACGCCCGGCGGCGCATCACCGCCCCGCATGTCTCCCGAACGGGCTCGTCGGCATTCCAGCTGATCGATGCGGCCAATCGCAGCGCGCACGAACCGGCCGTCGTCGATTCGAAGAAGCCCGGGATGCGCACGGGCCAGACCCAGCACTACACGACCAATCCGCTCCATCAGAAACTGCCGCGGCCCTAGCATTCCGGTCCGGCCCGACCAGGTACAGGAGACGACATGCCCAAGAAAATATTCTCACTCGATTCCAACAAGAAGTTCGCGGACCAGGAGAAGCTCGGCCACAACCGGTGGCATCCCGAGATTCCGCCGATCGCGGCGGTCAAGCCCGGGGAATCGTTCCGGGTCGACTGCCGGGAGTGGTTCGACGGGGCGATCGTCAACGATGACTCGGCCGACGACATCCTGAACGCCCCGCTGCTGACGGTGCACGTTCTGAGCGGACCGTTCCGCGTGGAAGGCGCCCAGCCGGGCGACCTGCTCATCGTGGACATCCTCGACGTCGGCCCGATCCCGCAGGAGGACTCCGGACCGCTCGCCGGTCAGGGCTGGGGCTACACCGGCATCTTCGCCAAGAACAACGGCGGCGGCTTCCTGGTCGACCAGTTCCCGGATGCCTACAAGGCCATCTGGGACTTCAGCGGCCAGACCGCGACCTCCCGCCACGTACCCGGCGTCTCCTTCACCGGCCTGATCCACCCCGGCCTGATGGGCACCGCCCCGTCGGCCGCACTGCTCGCGAAGTGGAACAAGCGCGAGGGCGACCTGATCGCCACCGACCCGAACCGGGTTCCGCCGCTGGCGCTGCCGCCCGAGCCGCAGTTCGCGGTCCTGGGCAACCTGGCGGACTCCGAGTTCGACCGGGTGGCCGGTGAAGCGGCCCGCACCGCTCCGCCCCGCGAGAACGGTGGGAACCAGGACATCAAGAACATGTCCAAGGGCACCCGCATCTTCTACCCGGTGTTCGTCGACGGCGCCAACCTGTCCCTCGGCGACCTGCATTTCTCCCAGGGTGACGGCGAGATCACGTTCTGCGGCGCCATCGAGATGGGCGGGTTCATCGACCTGCGCGTGGATCTCATCAAGGGCGGCATGGACACCTACGGCGTGAGCGAGAACGCGATCTTCATGCCCGGCAACGTCGACCCGCGGTACAGCGAGTGGCTGGCCTTCTCGGGCACCTCGGTGACCCTCGACGGCACCCAGCACTACCTGGACTCGCACCTGTCGTACCAGCGGGCGTGCCTGCACGCAATCGACTACCTGGTGAAGTTCGGCTACAGCCCCGAGCAGGCCTACCTGCTGCTCGGCGCCGCACCGATCGAGGGCCGGCTGTCGGGGGTGGTGGACATCCCGAACTCCTGCTCCACCGTCTACCTCCCCACGGCGATCTTCGATTTCGACGTGCGACCCTCGGCCGCCGGACCGCACCAGATCGACCCGGGCATCGGCGCACCCAAGTCGAACAACAAGTGAGAGTGAGCTAGCGGCACGATCCGAAGCGCAGGGCGCCCGGTCCACTGGACCGGGCGCCCTGCTCGTGCGTGTCGTGTCTCCGTGTCGGGCTCAGCGCGACGGCTCCAGCCGCACCAGCACGGACTTGGAGGCGGGGGTGTTGCTGCCCTCCGCCGTGGAGTCCAGGGGCACCAGCACATTGGCTTCGGGGAAGTAGGCGGCGGCGCAGCCGCGGGCGCTCGGGTAGGCGACGAGCCGGAACCGCCTCAGCACGCGGTCGACGTTGTCGCTGAATTCGCTGTGCACATCGACGAGCATGCCGCTGATCAGACCCAGCTCGACGATGTCCTCCGGGTTGACGAAGATGACCTGACGGCCGTTCTTGATGCCCCGGTAGCGGTCGTTGGGGCTGTAGATCGTGGTGTTGAACTGGTCGTGCGAGCGCAGTGTCTGCAGGAGCAGACGCCCCGGCGGGCGCTCGAGGGTCTCCAGCTCGTTGACCGTGAGCACGGCCTTGCCGCTGGGGGTGGGGAAGGTGCGCAGGTCGCGCGGGCCATGCGGAAGGTAGAAGCCCTCCTGCTGGCGGATCCGCTGATTGAAGTCCGCGAAGCCCGGAACGACGTGCGCGATGTGATCACGGATGACGTCGTAGTCGCTTTCGAAACCGGCCCAGTCGATCGAGGTGGTGCCGTCGAGCACGGCCTGGGCGAGGCGCGACACGATCGCCACCTCGGAGAGCAGCTGATCCGACACCGGTTTGAGCAGGCCGGCGGAGGAGTGCACCGCGGAGACCGTGTCTTCCACCGACACGAACTGCGGCCCGGTGGCCTGCAGGTCGATCTCGGTGCGGCCCAGGGTGGGCAGGATGAGCGCCTGCTCGCCGACCACCGCGTGCGACCGGTTCAGTTTGGTGGAGACCTGCACGCTCAGCGCCGTCTTCTGGATCGCGGCCTCGGCGACGGCGGTGTCGGAGATCGCGCCGACCAGGTTGCCGCCCAGGGCGATCCAGACCTGGATCAGGCCGCCCTGCATGGCGCGAATGGAGTCCACGCTGTCCAGGCCGGGCTTGCGAGGCGGGTCGAACCCGAATTCCCGTTCGAGGGCATCCAGGAACGCCGGCGGCATCTTCTCCCAGATGCCCATGGTGCGGTCGCCCTGCACATTGCTGTGCCCGCGGATCGGGGACGCGCCCGCGCCGGGCTTGCCGATGTTCCCGCGCAACAGGAGCAGATTGATGATCTCCCGGATGGTCGGCACGGCCTTCTTGTGCTGGGTGATGCCCATCGCCCAGGTGATGATGACCTTGTCCGCCCGCAGATAGCGGGCGGCCAGCTCGTCGATCTCGGACGTGCGCAGCCCCGTGGCCGCCAGGACGGCTTCGTCGTCGAGCTGGGCGAGGTGCGCGCGCAGTTCCTCGAGCCCGACACAGTTCTCCCGCAGGAACTCCTGGTCGAGGACGGTCCCGGGCCGGGCGGCCTCGGCGTCGAGAACCCGCCGGGAGATGGCCTGCAGGAGCGCCATGTCGCCGCCGAGCCGGATCTGCAGGTACTGGTCGGCGACCACGGTGCCGGCGCCGACGACGCCCCGCACCTTCTGCGGGTTCTTGTAGCGCATCAGCCCGGCTTCCGGGAGCGGGTTGATGGCGACGATGGCGGCGCCCGCCTCCTTCGCCTCTTCCAGTGCCGTGAGCATCCGCGGATGGTTGCTTCCCGGGTTCTGACCCATGATGATGATCAGGTCCGCCCGGGCGAAATCGGCGTAGGTGACGGTGCTCTTGCCGATCCCGACGGTTTCCGCCATCGCGAGGCTGGTCGATTCGTGGCACATGTTCGAGCAGTCCGGCAGGTTGTTCGTGCCGAAGGCGCGCACGAACAGCTGGTAGAGGAAGGCGGCCTCGTTGGAGGTGCGCCCGCTCGTGTAGAACGCCGCCTGGTCGGGCGAGTCCAGCCCGCGCAGGGTGTCGCCGATCAGCTCGAACGCGGCGTCCCAGGTGATCGGCCGGTAGTGTTCGGACCCGGCCGGCTTGTGTACCGGCTGCACGAGACGGCCCTGCATGCCGAGCCAGTACTCCGACTTCGTGAGAAGTTCGCTGATCGGGTTCTCGGCCCAGAATTCGGCGGGAACGGTGACCGGTGTCGCCTCCCAGGTCACCGCTTTGGCGCCGTTCTCGCAGAACTCGAAGGTCTTGCGACGGTCGGGATCCGGCCAGGCGCAGCTCATACAGTCGAAGCCGTCCCGCTGGTTCAACGCGGTCAGGGCCTTCAGGCTGCGTGGCACCCCCATCTGCCTGAAGGCGGGCCCCATCGCATGGGTGACGCCGGGTACCCCCGCCGCCCACACCTTGGGCTTGCCGACCTCGATGTTGTCCTCGTTGATATCGTCAACGCTGCTCATACGTCGGTAGTAGCATCCTTCGCTGGCATCGGCAAGGCATCCCGCCGGGCGCTGCGGCACCGTTTCGAATTGGGATCGACGAATCCGGCCAACGGTCACCACTCGGTCGGAAATGACCGTACCGTTGATATGTGGTCTTCGAGTATCGGCTTGAAGAGTGTGGGGGTCACACACACGAAAGGTTTTCCTAGCTTGAGCGACGAATGTATCCATGGACTCGAGGGCGGCCTCTGCGCCAGCTGCTTCCCGAAAGCCGCTCCCGAAATCGTGCCCGGCGTGGCCACCCGCGCCAGCCGCAGCAAGGCCGCCGGGCGGGCGCCGTCGCTGCGTAGCTCGCCGTCGCCGCGCACCGTGACCCTGGGCGGACCCAACCCCACCCTGGGCGCGAAGGTCACCATCGGGAAGCCGGCCACCGCCCGGGCCGCCAGCACCGTGAAGCCCGTCACCAGCACGAAATCCTCCCACGACAACGTCGGTGAGCAGCGGATCTACCACGTCACCCACATCCGCAACCTTGCGGGCATCCTGAACAGCGGATGCCTGCTTGCCGACGCGAGCGACGCCTGGACGGCCCGACCGGTCGTCGACCTGTCGTCGGCACCGCAGCGTGCGGCCCGGCGTGCCGCGCGTGTCGCCGGAGACGACAGCGCGAGCGTCGCGAGTTACGTGCCGTTCTTCCTCTCGCCCAATGCGCGCCTGTGGGACAGCCTTCTCACCGAGTCCAATGACCCGCGCCTGTCGCCGGAGGCACACAGCTCCCAGACGTACGACTTCGTCATCCTGGTCAGCACGGTCAAGAAGCTCCTCGACGCCCAGGCCGGCGCCGAGGACACGTCCGCAGCAGCCGTCGCGGTGACCAACGGGGATGCCGCCGGGGCACTGACCCGGTTCGGCGCCGACCCCGAGACCGCCGATCGCATGCTGCGTTCGCTGCGCGCCGACCAGGAATCGCAGAAGATCCGGGAAGCGGAACTGCTCGTCACCGAGTCGTTCCCGTTCGAGCTGGTCACCCTGGTGGGCGTCGCCAACGACAAGGTGCGCGACGCCGTGCGGACCATCCTCGCCGCCGGGGGTCAGAAGCCCAAGGTCGTCGTGTACCCGCCGTGGTTCCACGCCGAGGAGGAAACCGCAGCGCCGTAAGCGTCAGGCGGGCGCCGGGCCGGCACTGCCCTAGTCTCGGGGGATGAGTAGAAAACGGGGCCGTTCGGGCGTTCTGGTCGGCATCGTCGTTCTCGGTGCGCTCGGTTTCGCCTGGGTCCAGCAATCGGGTTCTCTGCCGACCGCGTTCGAGAGCCTGCTGAGTTCTGTGAGCGGGAGCGGGAGCGGGAGCTCGACCGAGAGCGCCGAGCCGGGGGCGAACGCCGCGGACGACCCCGCCGAGACGGCGGTCGATGACATCCCCGCGCCGCCGAGCGGAGCCGTCGCGATGACGGTGGAGTATGTGCACGATGGCGACACGCTGTTTCTGCGCACGGACCAGCCGAACGAGCTGGTGGCGACAACGGATGACGTCAAGGTGCGACTCCTCGGAATCGATACGCCGGAGGTGGGGGACCGTGCCGAATGCTTCGGCGACCAGGCCACCGAGCAACTGCGGGCCCTGCTGCCGGAGGGCAGCCTGACCTGGGTCACCGCCGATCGGGATCCGACCGACCAGTACGGGCGCAGCCTGTTCTACCTCTGGACCGAGGACGGGAGATTCGTCAACTACGAGCTCGTTGCCGGCGGGGCCGCCGAATCGCTCAACATCGCACCGAACGACGCCCACTACCCGCTGCTGCGGGCGGCCGAAGACGCCGCGGCCTCGGCCGGTGCGGGCCGGTGGGGCAGCTGCTGACGCAGCGGAGCGAGTGTCGTCGGCCGGTGGTCGAGCCCACCCTGACCCGGTGACCCGTACCGGCCGCCCGGCTCCGGGCATCCGTGGTGGACGCAACGCTGACTTCGGACTTTCTCGCGACACGCCGTTGATCCGGGCGCCGGAACCGGCGAGTCCCGAGAATCCCCGCGTTTACGTGACGACGGATGCCGCGGTCGGCTGCCTCTGCGACTGCGGCCGGATCCGGCGCGCCGCGAACCTCAGGCGGCTCGGCAGGGTGCGGGGGCCCCGGCTCAGCGCCACATCGTGGAGTCGATCTGGATCGCCACGACGTAGAGGTGCTCGCCCTGCTCGATCTTCTCCACCTCGTAGACCCGCACCGGGGTTTGCGGCACGGTGTCCATCGGGCGACCGACGCCGATCCCGTAGGTCACATAGCCCTCGAAATCTCCGGCCGGGGCATACCGGGTGATCGCGTCCAGGCCGAGGAAGGCCGGCGGCGCCGAGACGACGCTCACCTCGCCCTGCTCGGTGTGCGCCTGCGCCACGTTGAAGACGACCCGCAGGATGCGGCTGGTGCCGGGCAGGGGGATCGGCAGCCCGCTCGCGTCACCGTCGAGTTCGGGCACGAACATCAGGTCGTAGCCGGGGAACCCGCCCTTGAACCGGAAGCTCATCTGGTCATAGGGCGGCGAGTTCGACGGATGCGCCCCCACCCCGATCGTGTACAGGTACGGAATCGGCGGCTCGGGCGGCGGCGCGATCGGCACCGGGTTGTCGTGGCTGACCCGGATCGGCCGGTCCGGCCCGGGCCAGACCCAGTCCTGGCTGATCCGCGACGAGATCACCCGGTCGCCGGCCTGCGGCGGATTCGTCTCGTCCGGTGGCGGCGTGCGGGGGGAGGTGCCCGTGCTGGTCGGCGCCGGGGCCGGAGCGGGAGTCGCCGTCGGCGTCGGAGCAGGGGTCGCCGGTCCGGTGGCCGAGGGCGATGCGGTCGGGCTGGGGAAGAATTGCCAGGGCACGCAGGCCGTCAGGGCCAGGCTGGGAACCAGCAGCAGGGGAACCAGCAGCATCCGTCGCAGCGTTGCCCGCCGGAGCGTCATCATGAGCCCCCAATCCGCACCCCAGGGAACAGGGTGCGCTTTCAGGGTGGTCTACACCTCGGAAGGTTTCGCGGCAAGCACGAGCGTTGACCCGGCATCCGCGCACCGCCGGTCGGCGCACCGCCGGTCGGAGAGCCAGGCGTCCAGCTCGGCGGCGGGAACCGGCCGTGACAGATGGAAGCCCTGCGCGAAGTCGCAGCCGTAGCCGATCAGCCGGTCGTAGGCGGCACCGCTGTCCACGCCCTCGGCCACCATGCGCAGTCCCAGGCTGTGGGCCAGCGCGATCGTCGACGACACCAGGGTCGCGGCTCGTTCATCGCCGGCCATCGGGAAGACGAAGGACGAGTCGAGCTTGAGCTCGTCGATGGGCAGGTCACGCAGGTAGGCGAGCGAACTGTAGCCCGTGCCGAAATCGTCGACGGAGATCCGGATGCCCTGCTCGTGCAGCCGGGTCAGGATGCCGCGGGCCCGGTCCCGGTCGTTGAGGAGGAATTCCTCGGTGATCTCGAGGGCCAGGATCGATGAGGGCAGCCCGCGGACGGCGATCATGGCGCCGATCCGGTCCGGCAGCTCCGTGTCGACCAGGGAGCTGGCCGACACGTTCACGGCGATGGTCAGCGGAGTACCCTGCGCCTGCCAGAGCACCGCCTGGTCCAGCGCCTGCCGCAGCACCACCTGCGTCAGCGCGTGCATCAGCCCGGCTTCCTCGATGATCGGAATGAACTGATCGGGCAGCAGCAGGCCGCGCTCGGGGTGGTCCCAGCGCACGAGGGCCTCGACGTCCTGCACCGCACCGGTGGCGAGGTCGACTTTCGGCTGATAGTGCACCACCAGCTGCTCATCGGTGAGGGCGAGCCGCAGTTCCGCCAGCGTCTGCAGCCGGACCTCCCCGTGGCTGTCGTCGTCGCTGTCGAACACGTGATGGCCGCCGCGCTCCGTTTTCGCCTTGTACATGGCCATGTCAGCCTTGCGGAGCAGCGCGGTCAGGTCCCTGCCCTGGTCGGGGAAGAGAGAGATACCGACACTGGCGCTGGCATGCAGGGTGATGCCCTCCAGAAGGAACGGCTCCGCGAGCGCGGCCCGCAGCTTCTCGGCCACCGTCAGGGCATCCGCCCGCCCGGACCTCGTGAGCAGGATCGCGAATTCGTCCCCGCCGAGCCGGGCCAGCAGGTCTCCGGCACGCAGCTGCCGGTTCAAACGGATGCCGACCTGAATCAGCAGCCGGTCACCCACGTCGTGGCCGAGGCTGTCGTTGACCTCCGTGAACCGGTCCAGGTCCAGCAGGAGCAGGGCGCTCGTCCTGCCCTCGGCCGCAGCCAGGCGGGCCGGCACATCCGCATTGAACGCGCGGCGGTTGCGCAGCCCGGTCAGGTCGTCCGTTCGTGCCAGCAGGTTCAGCACCCGCTGCCGGCCGATCAGCGGCACCACGGCCAGCGCCATGGTGGAACCGGCCAGGGCCACTGCGAAGGGCGAGACCGTCATCTGGCTGGCGATGATCAGCACCCCGAGCCCGGCAACCGTCGACACCATCGGCACGACCAGAGCGGACACCGTCCTGGCCGATGCCCGCTGATCCCGCACCGGACGGGGGAGGGAGGTGCCGTCCACCCACAGCGCGATCAGCACGACTCCGATGTTCCAGCTCGCGTCGAGCGGGGTGCCCACCGTGTAGCGGTCGCCCTGCAGGGCGAACGCGGTGTCGGCGGCGGCGAAGATCAGCAGTCCGGCGACGAGCAGAATCCAACGTTTCCCGGCATCCGGGCCGTGGGACGCCACGATTCCGGCGACCGCCGCCACCACCAGCAGGTCGAGCACCGGATAGGCGACCGCGATGGCGGCGCCGAGGCTGAGCGGGCCCGCCGCGGCGGAATCGAGGACCGGGCTGAGGATGACGGCGAGCACGGCGGCGGCCCCCAGCGAACCCACGGCGGTGTCCAGCACGACGGACAGGGCCGATCCGCGCAGTTGCCGGTGCACGAGCACAGCCAGGGCCGCGAGCAGGAGCACGTAGAACAGCAGATAGCCGACGTCGGCCGGCGAGGGGAACGGTGCCGAGCCGGCGGCATCCGAACTGAAGAGGTAGTAGCTGTCCGCCAGGGCGTTGGCGGCCAGAGCGGCGGTGGCGAGGCCCACCTCGATGCGCCCGCGCCCGACCCGGTTCACGGCGGCGAGGCCCACGAGGACGGGCGCCCAGACCGAGAGCATGGCCAGCCAGCCGTCGACCAGAGGGCTGAAGCCTGCACCCTTCAGGGTGAGACCGAGGGCATAGGCGACCACCAGCACCAGCATGAGCGTCAGTGCCCCGCGGCGGAACCGTTCGCGGGTGCCGTCGGTCATGGCCGGGCCGCCGCGTTCTGCCGGGCGTTCAGCCACTCGTCGAGTGCCGTGGCGGTGATGGGGCGGGACATGAAATACCCCTGGGCGAAGTCGCATCCGTAGCGCACCAGCTCGTCGTAGGCGACGCTGTTCTCCACGCCCTCGGCGACCATTTTCAGGCCGAGGCCGTGCGCGAGGTCGATCGTGGAGGCGACCAGCGCGGCGGCCCGGGCGTCGTTGGCCATCGGGAAGACGAAGGACTGGTCGAGTTTGAGCTCGTCGATGGGCAGGTCGCGGAGATAAGCGAGCGAACTGTAGCCGGTGCCGAAGTCGTCGACGGAGATCTTGATGCCGCTGGCGCGCAGCCGGGTCAGGATGTCCCGGGCGCGGTCCCGGTCGGCCATCAGGAAATCCTCGGTGATCTCGAGCATCAGCGAGGTGGCCGGAAGGCCGCGCCCCGACAACAGGGTGCCCACCCGTTCGGGCAGATCGGTGTCGATCAGCGAGCTGGCGGACAGGTTCACCGCCACCGTCAGGGTGCGGCCCTGGGCCGACCAGAGCGCGGACTGGTCCAGGGCCTTGCGCAGAACCTCCTGGGTCAGTGCGTGCATGAGACCGGCCTCTTCGACCAGGGTCAGGAACTGGTCGGGGTAGAGGAGGCCCCGCCCGGGGTGGTTCCAGCGCACGAGGGCCTCGACGCCGGCGACCGAACCGCTCTCCAGGGCGATCTTCGGCTGGTAGTGCAGAACCAGCTGGCCCTCGGTCAGGGCGAGGCGCAATTCCTGCAGGGTGCGCAGCCGGGTGTCGCCGTGGTGGTTGTCCGCGCTGCGATAGACGTGGTGGCCGCTGTGGGTCGACTTCGCCTTGTACATGGCCATGTCGGCTTTGCGCAGCAGAGCGGTCAGGTCGTCGCCCTGGTCGGGGTAGAGCGCGATTCCGATGCTGGCGCTGGTCTGCAGGGAGATCCCTTCCAGGGTGAACGGCGGGGCCAGTGTGGCGCGCAGTTTGTCGGCCACCTCCTCGGCCTCCGCCTGGTCGGCGTGCTCGAGCAGGATGGCGAACTCGTCGCCGCCCAACCGCGCGAGCAGGTCCCCTGGGCGCAGCCCGCCCTGGAGGCGGCGGCCGACCTGCACGAGCAACCGGTCGCCGGCGTCATGCCCGAGACTGTCGTTGACCTCTTTGAAACGGTCCAGATCCAGCAGGAGCAGCGCACGGTTCCGGCTCGTGTCGTCGGCCAGCCGCTGCGAGACCTCGGCGTACAGCGCGCGACGGTTCGGCAGGCCGGTCAGCTCGTCGGTTTTGGACTGGCGCCGCAGGGCCACCTGCCGGGAAACCAGCGGAACGGCCGCGAGGGCCAGGGTCGCCGCCGCCAGCCCGACCGCAATCTGGGGAACCGGCGTCTGACTGGCGAGGAGGAGCACGCCCAGGCTGGCCGCGGTCGACACCGCCGGCAGCGCCAGGGCCGCCACGCTGCTCGTGGAGTGGTCATGCACCAGATCGGGGCGCGACGAGGTGTCCGCCCACACCGCGATCAGAGCCAGACCCACGGCCCAGCCGGCATCCAGGGGAGTGCCGAGAACGTAGCTGGTCTCGAGTATCGCGAAAACGAGGCCGGTCGATGTGAACAGGAGGAGGCCGAAGATGAGGAGGATCCAACGGCGGCCGGCCACCGGGCCCTGCGAGGTGGTCAGCGCGACGACGACGGCAACCAGCAGCAGGTCGAACAGGGGATAGGCCACGGCGTCGGTGATCGCCGCGAATGCCCCGGCCGCGCCCTGCGCGGTCGCCATCGGGCCGAGCATCACCGCCAGCACCGAGGCCGCGCCGAGCGCTCCGATGGTGCTGTCCAGCACCACCGACCAGACCAGGCCGCGCATCTGGCGGCGCACCAGGATGACCAGCACGGCCAGCATGATGGCGAAGAACAGGAGGTAGCCGGCCTCGCTGAGCGGGGGAGCGGACGTGGCTCCGCGCCAGATGCGC
>DATISQ010000113.1:0-13567 GCA_035581905.1 Cryobacterium sp. | reverse complement strand
GGTCGACATCATCGGCACGGCCAGTGCGGACATGGCCGTGGTCGTGGCCCTGCGGTCCGGTACCGGACGGGGCCGGGAGGCGCCGTCGATCCAGAGCGCGATCAGCACGACTCCGATGGTCCAACTCGCGTCGAGCGGGGTGCCCACCGTGTAGAGGTCGCCCTGCAGGGCGAAGACGGTGTCGCCGGCGGCGAAGACCAGCAGGCCGGCGACGAGCAGCAGCCAGCGCCTCCCGGCATCCGGGCCGTGCGACGCCACGATCCCGGCGATCGCAGCAACCACCAGCAGGTCGAGAACCGGATAGGCGGCCGCGATGGCGGCGCCGAGGCTGAGCGGGTCCGCCGCGGCGGAATCCAAGACCGGACTGAGGATGACGGCCAGCACGGCGGCGGCGCCCAGCGAACCCACGGCGGTGTCCAGGAAGACGGACCAGGCCGATCCGCGCAGCTGCCGGTGCACGAGCACCGCCAGCGCCCCGAGCAGCAGCACGTAGAACAGCAGGTAGCCGATGTCGGCCGGCGACGGGAACGGTGTCGCACCGTCGGCATCCGTGATGACGAGGGAATAGGTGTCGGCCATGGCGTTCGCGGCCAGGGCGGCGGTGGCGAGGGTGACCTCGATGCGCCCACGCCCGACCCGGGCGGCGGCGGCGCAGCCCACGACGACCGGTGCCCATACCGACAGCGTCGACAACCAGCCGTCGACCAGAGGGCTGAAGCCGTCGCCCTTCAGCAGGAGGCCGAGGGCATAGGCGACGACCAGCATCACCATGAGCGTCAGCGCCCCGAAGCGGAACCGGTCGCGGATGCCGGTCATGGCAGCACCGCCGCGCTCTGCCGGGCGGTCAGCCACTCGTCGAGTGCCTCGGCGGAAATGGGGCGCGACATGAAGTATCCCTGGGCGTAGTCGCATCCGAAGCGCACCAGTTCGTCGTAGGCGGCGCTGTTCTCCACACCCTCGGCAACCATTTTCAGGCCGAGGCCGTGCGCGAGGTCGATCGTGGAGGCAACCAGTGCGGCAGCCCTGGCGTCGTCGGCCATCGGGAAGACGAAGGACTGGTCGAGCTTGAGCTCGTCGATGGGCAGGTCGCGGAGATAGGCGAGCGAGCTGTAGCCGGTGCCGAAGTCGTCCACGGAGATCTTGATCCCGCTGGCCCGCAGGCGGGTCAGGATGTCCCGGGCTCGGTCGCGATCGGCCATCAGGAAGTCCTCGGTGATCTCGAGCATCAGGGCGGTGGCCGCGAGCCCGCGGGCCGACAGCATGGTGCCCACCCGTTCGGGCAGGTCGGCGTCGACCAGCGAGCTGGCGGACAGGTTGACCGCGACCGTCAGGGTGCGGCCCTGGGCCGACCAGAGCACGGCCTGATCCAGCGCCTGGCGCAGAACCTCCTGGGTCAGGGCGTGCATGAGACCGGCCTCTTCGACCAGGGACAGGAACTGGTCGGGGTAGAGGAGGCCCCGCTCGGGGTGGTTCCAGCGCACGAGGGCCTCGACGCCGGCGACGGAACCGGTCTTCAGGCAGATCTTCGGCTGGTAGTGCAGAACCAGCTGATCCTCGGTCAGGGCGAGGCGCAGCTCCTGCAGGGTGCGCAGCCGCGCGTCACCGTGGCGGTTGTCCGCGCTGCGGTAGACGTGGTGGCCGCTGTGGGTCGCCTTCGCCTTGTACATGGCCATATCGGCCTTCCGCAGCAGCGCGGTCAGGTCGTCGCCCTGGTCCGGGTAGAGCGCGATGCCGATGCTCGCGCTGGTCTGCAGGGAGATGCCTTCCAGGGTGAACGGCTGGGCCAGCGTGGCGCGCAGCGTGGCGGCCGCGGCCTCGGCCTCCGCCTGGTCGGTGTGCTCGAGGAGGATGGCGAACTCGTCGCCGCCCAACCGCGCGAGCAGGTCACCGGGCCGCAGCCCGCCCTGCAGGCGACGGCCGACCTGCACGAGCAACCGGTCGCCGGCGTCATGCCCGAGACTGTCATTGACCTCTTTGAAGCGGTCCAGGTCCAGCAGGAGCAACGCCCGATCGCGGCTCTTGTCCTCGGCCAACCGCCCCGACACCTCGGCGTACAGCGCACGCCGGTTCGGCAGACCGGTCAGCTCGTCGGTCTTGGCCTGGCGCCGCAGGGCCACCTGCCGGAAGACCAACGGAACGGCCGCGAGGGCCATGGTCGCCGCCGCCAGACCGACCGCAATGGGGGGAACCGGTGTCTGACTGGCGAGGAGGAGCACGCCCAGCCCGGCCGCCGTGGACACCGCGGGCAGCGCCAGGGCAGCCACGCCGTTGGTGGAGTTGTTCTGCCCCAGATCGGGGCGCGACGAGCTGTCCGCCCACACCGCGATCAGGGCCAGTCCCACGGCCCAGCCGGCGTCCAGGGGAGTGCCGAGAACATAGCTGGTCTGGAGCATGGCGAAGACGAGGCCGGTGGACGTGAAAATCAGCAGGCCGAAAACGAGGAGGATCCAGCGGCGGCCGGCCACCGGACCCTGCGAGGTGGTGAGCGCGACGACGACGGCAACCAGCAACAGATCGAACAGCGGGTAGGCGACGGCGGCGGTGATGGCGGCGTTCGCCCCGGCCGCGCCCCGCGCGTTCGCCATCGGGCCGAGCAGCACGGCGAGCACCGAGGCCGCGCCGAGCGCACCGATGCTGCTGTCGAGCACGACCGACCAGACCATGCCTCGCATCTGGCGGCGCACCACGATGACCAGCACGGCCATCATCAGGACGAAGAACAGGAAGTAACCGGCCTCGCTCAGCAGACGGAACTTCTCGCCTGCGCCCGTGATCGTGATCCACAGGGAGAGGGAATCGACCAGCGCGACGATGGTTACCGCGGCGGCCGTCAGCAGGAGTTCGGGATGCCGGAATCGGGCCAGACCTCTGTCACCGACCCGCGCTCGGCTCCGCGCGCGCTTCCGCACCACGGCGGCCCAGCACACGGCGACCAGAGCGCACTTCACCAGCGACGCCAGCCAGCCGTCGACGACGGGGGTGAATCCGTCGTCGGGGATCAGCAGCCCGATGACGTACAGACCCAGGAGCACGGCCATCAGCCAGGCGAGCCGGGAGGCCGACCTGGAAAAAAACCCACTGACTAGGCGACCGTAGCGCGCCCCTGAAATCACCTGCACGGCACCCCCACGTTAACTCGGTTCAGATTAGCAGCGGGGTGAGCCGGGTCGGCAATCGACCCGCGCCGCCGGGGGATGAAATGACGAAGGAAAGGCGCGGCGGCGCACCGCCCTACGATTGAGGTGAACGACCGACGAGTTGGAGGCAATCATGACGACACTGGTGGGGTTTTCGAGCAAGTACGGTGCCACCGAGGGAATCGCCGAGCGGCTCGCCCGCAAACTGCGCGAGGCGGGGCAGGATGCCGTGGCCCGGCCGGTCGCATCCGTCGACCAGGCGGACGCGTACGACGCGTTCGTGATCGGCAGTTCCGCCTACATGGGGTCGTGGCGCAAGGAGGCGACCGGGTTCGTGCGGCGCCACCAGGACCTGATCAAGGCGCACCCGGTGTGGCTGTTCAGCAGTGGTCCGCTGGGCACCGCGGGAAAAGACGCCCAGGGGCGCGACATGCTGAAGGAGAGCGAGCCGAAGCAGTTCGAGGAGTTCGGCCAGTCGCTGCAGCCGCGCGGAATGCGGGTGTTCTTCGGTGCGCTCGACCCGACGGTGCTCAGCCGCCGGGACAAGCTCGTGCGGCGCATCCCGAGCGGGCACGAGCTGCTGCCCGAGGGTGACTTCCGCAACTGGGCCGCTATCGACGAGTGGGCGGCAGAGATCGCCCGGGAGCTGTCCGCCTAACCCTCCAGCAGGCCGCGGATGTCGTCGGCCGTGAGATCCCCGCTGAACCCGGGCGCATCCGTCGCCGTGTCGCCGAGTACCTGGTCGAACAGCTCGGCCTTGCGTTTCTGCAGGGCCATGACCTTCTCCTCGATCGTGCCGGTGGCGACCATCCGGTAGACCATCACGTTCTTCGTCTGGCCGATCCGATGCGTGCGGTCGTTGGCCTGCGTCTCGGTGGCCGGGTTCCACCCCGGGTCGAGCAGGAAGACGTAGTCCGCCTCGGTCAGGGTGAGGCCGAACCCGCCGGCCTTCAGGCTGATCAGGAACACCGGTTCGGCGCCCGTCTTGAACCGGTCGACCATCTCGGAGCGGCCCGCGGTGGACCCGTCGAGGTAACAGTAAGGGACACCCCGGGCGTCGAGCCGCGCGGCCGCCTTCTTCAGGAACGACGTGAACTGGCTGAAGACGAGGGCGCGGTGGCCCTCGGCGACGACGTCGTCCAGCTGTTCGAAGAGGGCGTCGAGTTTGCTGGACGGCACCCCGGCGTACTTCTCGTCGACCAGGGACGCGTCCAGGCTGAGCAGCCGCAGCAGGGTCAGCGAGCGGAACACGATGAACCGGTTCTGGTCGAGGTCGTCGATCAGCCCGAACAGCTTCTGCCGTTCGCGCTGCAGGAACGTGTCGTAGAGGGCACGGTGCCGGGGGTTCAGCTCGATCTCGAGTACCTGCTCCTGCTTCGGCGGCAGCTCGGGGGCGACGACCTCCTTGGTGCGGCGCAGCAGCAGCGGGCGGATGCGGCGGCGCAGCCGGGTGAGCACCTCGGGGGTGTGGCCGCTCGCGGCCGGGCGCACATACTCCTCCGTGAAACGCCGGACCGAGGGGAACAGGCCCGGTGCGACGATCGCGAACAGGGCATGCAGCTCGAGCAGGCTGTTCTCCATCGGTGTGCCCGTGATGGCGAGCTTGAACGGAGTCTGCAGGTCCCGGGCGCACAGGTGAACCCGGGTGGCACGGTTCTTCACGAATTGCGCCTCGTCCAGGATCAGCCCGGCCCAGCCGTGCGCCTGGTAGGCCTCGAAGTCGAGACGGAACAGCGTGTAGGAGGTGACGACGACGTCGGCGCCGGCCGCGGCATCCGTCAGCGTGATGCCGCCGGCCGCCTCGGTGGCCGTGATCACCCGCACATCTAGGTCGGGCGTGAAACGGGCGGCCTCGGCGCGCCAGGTGGCGACGACGGATGTCGGGGCCACGACCAGGAACGGCCGGCGGGGGGTCGGCTCGGCTTGCTCGGTCTGCTCGGCCGGGTCGGTCGGGGCGGTCTGCTCGGTCGGGCCGGTCGGTTGCGCGGTGGCGTGCGCCAGCAGTGCGAGCGTCTGCAGGGTCTTGCCGAGGCCCATGTCGTCGGCGAGGATGCCGCCCAGCTGGTGCTGCCAGAGGAAGGCCAGCCAGGTGAAGCCCTGCGCCTGGTACGGGCGGAGGGTGGCCCGCACGGCTGCCGGCAGCGGAGTCGACCGGGCGCTCGGCTCGGCGGCGCTGCCGGAGTCGGGCAGCCCGGACAGCTCGATCAGCCCGGACAGCTCGATCAGCCCGGCCACGGCCGCCCGCCACGCGACGGCCTGCTCGGTGTCGTCGGCGAGATCCTCGAAGTCGGACCAGAGGGACGCCTGGTAGCGGCTGATGCGCAGGCCGGTGTCCCACTCCTGCAGGGCACGGGCCTCGGTGATCAGCTCGTGCAGGCGCTCGAACGCCGGCTGCCGCAGCGACAGGTAGCTGTTGTCGACCAGCAGGAGCTTCGCCTGCCCCTTCGCCAGGGCCTTGAACAGCGGGCCGAACGGCACGCTCCGACCATTGATCGTGACGATCACGCCCAGGTCGAACCAATCCCGCTGGTCCGTCTCGACCGTGGTGATGGTGAGCTCGGGCGTCTCGGTCAGCTCACGGTAGTCGGGCCGTGCGCCGCGGATGTCCACGCGCACGCCGGGCAGTTTCTCCAGCCGCGGGAGCACCCGCTCGGCGACCTCGGCCGCCTCGACGCCGCGCAGGGTGACGGATGCCGCGGCCGGAGTCGGGCCGGCCGGGCCGGCCTCCGCGAACACGGCGGTGACCCGCTCAGCGACGACCCGTTCGGCCTCCTCGTCGCGGGTTCCGCTCGGGACCGGGAACGGGACCGGCGCCACGGGCAGCCGGGTGATCAGGGCGCCCTCGCGGTACTCCCAGTGCCAGGCGAGTTCCAGCGCCTGCTTCGGCCGGAACTGCGCGGTGAGCACGAGCAGAGGCGGGTCGGCCCGGGGGAAGCGCACGGAGCCATCCGTGCTGGTCACCGGCAGCGTGCGCCGCAGGGCCGGATAGAAGTCCGTCAGGAACTCGGCCGTCTCGGCGGCGGGTACGAGCACCGTTCCGGGCGCGCCGAGCAGCCGGCGCTGCTCGGCGCTGAGCGGTTCCCCGGTCGGTGCGAGCGTGAAGACCGGGCGCGGCCCGAGCCGATAGCCGTAGAAGCCGTGGTGGCCGATCGGCCCGGCGTGATCGGCGGGATGCGGGGCGCCGTCGAAGAGCAGCCGGGTGGTCAGGAGCAGGCCGGCAGCACCGTCGGCCTCGGTGCCGCCGTCGGTGCCGCTGGCGCTGCCGCTGCCGGTGCCGCTGCCGGTGCCGGCGGCATTCCGGCTGGCGTCGAGGCTGACCCGGGCCTCCCGGCCGACGCTGACCGTGGCATCCCTCGTGACGCCCACGAAACGCAGTCCGAGGGTCTCGGCCTCGTCGAAGAGGGCCCAGAGCAGGGGGCTCTCGAAGTCGTCGAGGTAGATCCAGTCCGTTTCCTGGCCGGTGTAGACGCCCCGCACGGCCCGGTGCAGGGCCAGGATCTGGCTCAGCCAGCGGTGGTGATCGGGGTTCAGGTTGAGGCGGTTGCGGTGGAAGCCGAGCTGGTTCCAGGAGATGTCCGTGCGCACCCAGTTGCCGCGGGCGCTCCGGATGACCGGGCGCACCCCGAGGCGGATCTCGCCCTGCCCGGGGCGCACGCTCGTGACCGGCCGGGCCGCACTGCCCCGCCAACGGTCGTTCGTGCGGGGGGTCTGCTCGCGCAACTCGAACTGGAGGCCCATCGGAACGCGCGGCGCGGTCTTCTCACCCGGCGCGGTCTTCTCGCCCGGCGCGGTCTCGCCCGGCGCGGATCCCGCGATCCGCTTCCAGTCCGCCCGCGCCGGGGGAGACCCGGGCTCAGACATGGCTCTGGTTCTCATCTGGGCCCTACGCCGCGGTCACCGTCGCTTCCCCCGACGGATGCGCCCGCGCGGCATCGATGATCCAGGCGAAGTCGAACGCCGTCTCACGCCACCGGCTGTACCGGCCGGAGACCCCGCCATGGCCGGCCGACATCTCGGTCTTCAGCAGCACGTCCGCTCCCACCTCGCGCAGCCGGGCCACCCATTTGGCCGGTTCGACGTAGAGCACCCGGGTGTCGTTGAGGCTGGTCACGGCGAGCATCCGCGGGTAGTGCGTGTCGCGCACATTCTCGACGGGGGAGTAGCCGCGCATATAGGCGTACACCTCGGGGTCGTGCAGCGGGTCGCCCCACTCGTCCCACTCGATCACGGTCAGCGGCAGCGACGGGTCCAGGATCGACGTCAGCGCGTCCACGAACGGCACCCCGGCGAGGATGCCCGAGAACAGCTCCGGGGCCAGGTTCGCCACGGCGCCCATCAGCAGTCCGCCGGCGCTGCGGCCCTCGGCGACGAGCCGGTCGGGGGCGGTGTAGCCCTGGTCGATCAGATGCTGGGCGCAGTCGATGAAGTCTGTGAAGCTGTTGCGCTTGTGCAGCTTCTTGCCGTTCTCGTACCAGAGCCGGCCCAGTTCGCCGCCGCCGCGCACGTGGGCGATCGCGAAGATCATGCCCCGGTCGAGAAGACTGAGCCGGGCGATGCTGAACGACGGGTCGATGCTGATCTCGTAGGAGCCGTAGCCGTAGAGCAGGGTCGGGGCGGGGTCGCCCGGAGCGACCAGGTCGCTGCGGTAGACGATGGAGATCGGGATGCGCGTACCGTCGGCGGCGGTGGCCCACTCGCGGCGCTGCTCGAACAGGCTCGGGTCATAGCGGCCGAGCACGGGCTGCTGCTTCCGCAGCCAGCGCTCGCCGGTGGCGACGACGTGGTCGTAGACCGTCGACGGGGTGACGAAGCTGGTGTAGCCGAGACGGATGGTCGGCTGTTCCCACTCGGGATTGGCCGACGTGCCCACGGAGTACAGGGGTTCCTCGAAGGCGAGCTCCACGAAATCGAGCCCGTCGCCGCCCGTCACGGCGCTCACGGCCACGCGGGTGAGTCCGTCCCGCCGGTATTCGGCCACCACGAAGTCGCGGAACGCGTCGACGCCCTCCAGACGCACGGCCGTGTCGTGGGGCAGCAGCATCCGCCGCTCACCCTGCGGGTCGTCGGCGGCGACGCTGACCAGTTCGAAGTTGACCGCGTGGTCGTTGTGCACGATCAGCAGACGGTCCTCGCCGCCGAGGACGGCGTGCTCCACGTCGTATTCGACTCCGTCCCGCCGCGGCCAGACCACGGCGAACTCGCCCGCCGGGTCGGTGGCGTCGAGCAGCCGGGTCTCGGTGGTCACGCTGGAACCGACCTCGATCAGCAGGAATCTGCGGCTGCGGGTGAGGCTGATGCCCACCCAGAAGCGCTCGTCGGGCTCATGGAAGACGGACACGTCGGCGGAGGCTGCGGTTCCCACCTCGTGCCGCCAGACGGTGTCGGGACGCCAGGCGTCGTCCACGGTCGTGTAGAAGATGAAGCGGCCGCTCGGGTCGAACAGGGCCCCCTCGCCGGTGTTCGGGATCTCGTCCGCGAGGTTCTCCCCGGTCGCGATGGTGCGCACGCGCAGCGTGTACCGCTCGTCGCCCTCGGTGTCGACGGCGTAGAGCAGCCGGGTCTCGTCGACGCTGACGTCGGTGCTGCCGAGCGAATAGAACTCGTGGCCGGCCGCCTCGGCGTTGTCGTCGAGCACGATCTGCTCGCCCGGCAGGCCCGCTGTCTGCCCGGGAGCCTGCTCCGCCAGCACGGGCGGAGTCCAGTCGTCGGCGTCCGAGATGGGCGCCCGGCAGTGGATGCCGTATTCCTGCCCCTCGACCGTGCGGGTGTAGTACCACCACTGCCCCTGACGCACCGGAACGCTGAGGTCGGTCTCCTGGGTGCGGCCCTTGATCTCCTCGAACACCTGCTCCTGCAGCAGGGACAGGTGCGCGGTGCGGGCATCCGTGAACGTGTTCTCGGCTTCGAGGTGCGCGATCACCTCGGGGCTGTCCTTGTCGCGCAGCCACTCGTAGTTGTCGGTGAACACGTCATTGTGAAAACTGCGCTGCTGCGGCTTCTGCGTCGCACGGGGAGGAGTGGTCATGAGTCCCAGCGTAGTTCCGCGGGCGGATAGGTCTCGGCGCTGCGGGGGCGCAGACTTGAGGGGTACCCGCCCAGACACGAATGGAATTTCAGATGACGCAGCCCGGAACCACGCCGCTCGAAACCACGCTGGACGAAGCCCTGCAGGGGCAGGTCTTCCAGGCGGTGCTCTTCGACATGGATGGCACCCTGGTCGACTCCACCCAGGCCGTGCTCCGGTCCTGGCTGCGCTGGGGCGCCGAGGTCGGCCTCGGCCCGTCGTTCACCGGCCCCGAGCACGGGGTGCCGGCACGTCAGATGATCGCGACCCTGGTGTCCGAGGAGCTCGTCGAGACATCCGTCACCCGGCTCACCGAGTTCGAGCTGGCCGACACGGATGGCGTCAGGATCCTGGCCGGAGCGGCGGAACTCATGGCCGGCATCCCCGAGGGCCGCCGGGCGATCGTCACGTCCTGCGCCCGGGAACTCTGCCTGGTGCGCCTGGACGCCGCCGGCTTCGGCGTGCCGCGGACGGTTGTGACCATCGACGACACCAGCCGGGGCAAGCCGTTCCCCGAGCCGTTCCTGCTGGCGGCCGAACGCCTCGGCGTCGACCCGGCCCGCTGCGTCGTGGTCGAGGATGCCCCGGCCGGTCTCGCCGCCGCCCGCGCCGCCGGTTGTGCCACGATCGGTGTCGTCGGCACCCATCTGGCCGCCGATTTGGAGGCCGACCTGGTCGTCTCCGGCCTGGACCGCCTGCGCGTCTCCGTGCAGTCCGATGGGGTGGTCTTCCACCTGGTCCCGGAGCAGTAAGAGGTCACGGGACAGTAGCGGGTCACGGAGCAGAAGCAGCGCTCAGCGCGCGTAGATCTCCAGCGGCAGCCCGTCGGGGTCGCGGAAGAAGAACATCGCCTTCTGAGTGTTCGGGTCCACCCGCAGTTCCTCCACCTCGACCTGCTTGCCGATCAGCTCGTCACGCGCGGCGGGCACGTCGTCGACCTCGAACGCGAGGTGGCGCAGCCCGAGCGCCTCCGGGCCGCTACGCCGCGGCGGGGTGTCCGGAAACGAGAACAGTTCGATCAGGTAGTGGCCGTTCAGGGCGAGTTTGCCCATCCACGACTGCCGCTCGGCCCGGAAGTATTCCGCTTCGAGCGTGCAGCCGAGCACGTCGAGGTAGAAGGCCTTGGACAGTTCGTAGTCGCTGGCAATAATGGCGATGTGGTGCACTCCGTTGATGCGCATCTCGGCAGTTTCGCATATTCAGGGGGCGGGAGAGGTCAGGATGAAACCGGATCGGCAACCGGGTGCACGGGCGTCTGCCGGGCACCGAGCCGAAACGGCCCGCCACCGACGACGTTCGGCGTGGCGCAGCAGGGGGCTGCCCGTGGTGCGGTTCGCGCTGATCTCACTGGCCGTTCTGGTGGTCAGCGCCACGGTGCTGGCCACCGTGTTCGTCAATCAGGTGTCGTCCCGGGTGGCCGAGAACGCCGTCGACATCTCCAACGGCCGCGCGTCCGACGAGCAGCGGCCGGCCCTGGCCGGACCGCAGGAGTTCGACGGCGGCTTCAGCATGTTGATGGTGGGCGTCGACAATGCCAGTGACCAGAGCGCGGCCTACGGTTCGCGCGGCTCCACCCTCAACGACGTGAACATCCTGCTGCACGTGTCCGAAGACCAGGACAGCGCCGTGGTGATCAGCCTGCCGCGTGACCTGGTCATCCCGCAACCGGCCTGCACGGATGCCGACAGCGGCGCCGTGTCCGCCGCCGTCTCCGCCCTGCCGATCAACGCATCATTCGGCCGCGGTGGTCTGGGGTGCGTGGTCGACACCGTCGAGCGCCTCACCGGACTGTCGATTCCGTACGCCGGGGTGATCTCGTTCGAGGGGACGGTCGCGATGGCCGACGCGGTCGGCGGCGTGCCGATCTGCCTGACCGAGGCCGTCGAAGACCCCTATGCCGGCCTGAACCTCCCGGCCGGTGTCAGCGTGGTCTCCGGCCAGAGCGCTCTGTCGTACCTGCGCAGCCGCCACGGTGTCGGGGATGGCAGTGACCTGGCCCGCATCTCCTCCCAGCAGGCCTATCTGTCGTCCCTGGTGCGGGTGCTCACCAGCGACGCCACGCTCACCGATCTGCCGAAACTCTCGGGGCTGGCGCGCGTCGCGGCAGCGAATCTCCGGCTGTCCGAATCGCTCGCCAGCGTTCCGACGATGGTGAGCATGGCCCTCGTGTTCACGGAGATCGACCTCGACCGGTTGCTCTTCGTGCACTACCCGACGGTGCCGAACCCGAACAACCCCGCCAAGCTCGTGCCGGATCCGGTGCTGGCCGGGCGACTGTTCACGATGATCGAGGCCGGCCAGTCCTTCGCGCTCGCGCCCGAGTCCCTCGGGGACGGCGTCGCGCAGAAGCCCGGCACCGGAGTGGAGGGAGGCCCGGTCGTCCGGCGGGCAACTCCCGCACCCGTGGCCGACCCCACGGCCAATCCCAGGGCAGACCCCACGGTCGACCCCGGGACCGAGGTGCTCGAGGGTCTGCGCGGCCAAACGGCCGACCAGCAGACCTGCTCGGTGGCGTTTGGCGGCAGTGCTGCCGTCAACTGATCAGCGAGCTGATCGTTAGGATGCTTAGATGAAAAAGAGCAGCGATCTCCTGCGTCAAACGGTGGTTCTGGTGAGCGCCATCCTGGCCATCGTCGGGTCATTCATCGGGTCGGGCGCCGCCGGTGGTACCCCGATCCAGAACGCGTCGGGCGGGGCGCTCGCCGCCGACGCCACCCCCATCGCCCCTGACGGGCCGGCCTTCGGTATCTGGAGCGTCATCTACCTCGGCCTGATCGCCTACGCCATCTGGCAGTTCCTGCCGGCGCAGAAAACGGATGACCGCCAGCGCGCCCTCGGCTACCCGATCGCCGCCTCGCTCGTGCTGAATGGGGCCTGGATCCTGAGCATCCAGTTCGACCTGCTCTGGCTCAGCGTGCCCGTGATCGTGCTGCTGCTGATCGTGCTGATCCGGGCCTTCCAGGTCACGCTGCTCTCGCGGCCCAGAAACCTCGTCGAGACGATCGTCGCCGACGGCACCGTCGGCCTCTACCTCGGCTGGGTCGCCATCGCCACCGCCGCCAACGTCACCGCCGTGCTCGTCGCCTCCGGTTTCGAGGGCTTCGGGCTCGGCGCGGACCTGTGGGCGGTCCTGGTCATCGCCGTCGCCGGGCTGGTCGGCGTGTTCCTCGGGGTCTACGGTCACGGCCGCCTCGCCCCCGCCGCGTCCCTGTGCTGGGGACTGGCCTGGGTAGCCGTCGCCCGGCTGACCGGCAACCTGCTCTCCACCCCCGCAGCGATCGCGGCCATCATCGCCGTGGCCGCCATCCTGATCGTCACCGTCACCGTCCGCGTGCGCACGCCTCGGTCCGCCACCTCCGCGCTGTTCAACGCATGAGCGGCCCTGCCGCCCTCCCTGCCTCCGCCCCTGCCCCGGTCACCGGCGCCGCCCCTGCCTAAGCCCCTGCCCCGGTCACCGGCGCCGCCCCTGCTCGGCGGCGCTGGGCCGGACTCGTCTTCATCAGCGTCGCGGTCGCCCTGATCATCGTCGATTCCACGTTCATCAACGTGGCTATCCCCTCGATCGTGGACGACCTGGCGATCACCTCCACCCAGGTGCAGTGGGTGCAGGAGAGCTACACCGTGGGCTTCGCGGCCCTGCTGCTGGTGTTCGGAATCAACGTGCCGCTGGTCATCCTCATCGTCGTCGGTGTGCTGGTCTTCGTGCTCGACTCGAAGGATGCCGGCGAGCAGCGCCGCATCGACGTCGTCGGCGGGTTCGGTGATCCCGTCGCTCGAGGCGCAGCGCCCCGAGCTGGCGGATGCCGCCCGCGAGGCGTTCAGCGACGGCACCCGGTATTCGGCCGACGCCGCAGCCGGGTTCCTCGTGCTCGGCTTCCTGGCCACGTTGCGCCTGTCCGGAGCCGCGCCGCACGCGGAACCGCGCCGCACGCGGAACCGCGCCCCGAGGACGCAGCCCCCGGCGAGAGCATCCCGGCGGCCCGGACCGCGGGGGAGCCCGTCTAGGGTGTGGCCAACCCGGGACATCCGTCGCGGCGCAGGTTAGAGAAGCCGGCGCACGTTAGAACGTGCGCCGACTTCCACGGAGTGCGCCGCGAGTGGCGGCCCGCGATCCTGCCGCTAGATCTCGGAGTCGTCCACCGGGCGGACGTCCGGCTGAGCGCTCTCGCCACCAGTCGTCTCGGTGCCCTCGTTGGCCTCTCGTGCCTCCCGGGCCGCGCGGCGGCTCGGTTGCGGTTTCTGCACGGCGAATTCCCCGCCCACCCGACCGCCGTAGGGGCGACCGTGGTCCGCGTACTCCTCACGGAAGAAGGCCAGGCGCCACGGACCCATTTCGATCCGGGCGCCGGTGCGCAGGATCTGCCCG
>DATISQ010000112.1:0-2983 GCA_035581905.1 Cryobacterium sp. | reverse complement strand
CTCGGTCGGCTTCGAGGAGCACGCCGCGCTGGATGACGGCGAAATCTGGCCGGTCGCCTACGCGGTCATCACGATGACTGCCGACGTCGAAACGCAACTGCGGGGGCTGGTCAGACGCGCGGCCGGCTAGATGGGGCTGCGTCGCTGACGCCGTGAAGCCCTCGGCCAAAGAACTCGCTCTTGAGAATTCTCAAGAGCGATTTCTTGTTTCGCTAGTGCCGTATCTGTGGCGACTGGTTAGTCGATCAAATGCAGGATGGCGAAGTCTGCTTCCTCTGCGGTGAACTGCTCCCCGTACTCGCTGGTGAGCTGGTCACGAATCGACTCGGGAGACATTGCCATATTCTCCTGGTACGACTTCGCCTTGGCGAGAGCGTTGGCGTTCCAGTCAGCCTGTACGTTGTCCACCCCGAACTGAGCGGCCTCCGGCGAGAAGTTTTCGCCGTACTCCGATGTGAGCTGACCGTAGAGTCCCGTTTTACTCATGTGCATATTCTTCGAGTAGCTCGTGGCCTTGACCAACGCGGAGGCGAAGTCAGCAGGAACAGCTGGGGCCGGCGGCTCGGGAGCCTGCGTTTCCTCAACCGGAGCCGCCTCCTCGACCGGTGCCGCACTCTCGACCGGCTTTGGTTCCGTCGTCTCCACCGAGTCGGCTGCCGCAACCGGCGCCACCGCTGAAGGCGTTGAATCCTGCGGGTTCGCGGCTGCGTTCACGCCTGAGACGAGCATCGAGAGGGCGATCACCGCGGCGGAGACTACCCAGGCGACCTTCTTGTTCTGGTCGTAACCGGCCAGCATCCGTCCCTGCTTGTCACGCTGGGCTCCGGTGAGCACCAGGATCAGGTCGACCAGAACCCACACGCCCAGACCGCCGAAGGTGAACAGTTTGAGCAGGCCCGTGCCGACCTTGCCCAGGTAGAAGCGGTCGACGGCGAAGACGCCGAGCAGCAGCGCGAACAGCCAGGTGACCATGAACGACTTGTTCGAGACGAACACCGGCCCGGATCTCGCGGCCGAGCCGGCGGGGGCGCCCGGCTGCGGCGCCGGGGGAGCGAAGGGGATGGGCTGTTCCTGCTGCGCGGCGGGTACGCCCGACGGCAGTGAAGTGGTGGCGTTGATCTCGGTCATTCTGTGTCTCCTGTTTGTTTGGTGCTGTGAGTGGCAGTGGGGCGGCGGGTTAGTCGGCGGGCATCTCGATCACGATGTCGAGGCCGCTGTCGGGGTGGTACCCCCACGTTGCGGAATAGTCCTCCCAGGTGCCGGTCTGGCGCCCGTCGAGGGCCCGGGTGCTGTCGATCCGGTTGAAGACGCTGTCCGGGGTGTCGAGCTCGACGAGCACGCAGGCCAGATCCTCGAAGTCCGCGCCGGCCGATTCCCCGCCCTCACTGGTCATCGAGATGCTGCGGCCCTCGTCGCCCACGGTGATCCAGGGGTTCGACTCGACCTCGCAGGTGGTGGCGGCATCCGCCATCGGGCTGCCCGCCGCGATCGAGCCGATACCGCCGGCGATGGATGCCACCAGCAGCGACCCGACGACACCCACGATCACGCCGACGCCCAAGCCGAGGGCCCCGATCTTGATCTCGCGGGGGCTGAACGCCGGCGGCGAAGCGGGAAGTGGTGCCGAAGTCGAAGGTGATGCAGCAACCGTGGGTGTTGCGGCATCCGTCGTCGCGCCTGCCGGAGACTCAACGCTCGCGGTGCTGTTCTCGTGTGGTGTCATGGCCGTGTTCTCCTATGAATGGTCTGGCTAAGCGCTGAGTGCCGGGCGTGGCAATCCCGGCGAGTTGCCCCGAGTGCTGAAGTGGTGGGAGCAGGCGGTGCACGGTCGTTCCCCCGTGACCGGGCACCGCCTGCCTATGCCTGAAACTTCGGGTGGATCAGGCACAACGTCACGCTAGAGCCGACGGTGACGCCAACGCCTACGCAAGCTTGATAACAGGGGTTATCAGCAAACGCTCCGTCAAGTAAGGCCGCTGCCCTAACCTGAAGACACACGAGCAGACACACGACACGTATAGGGGGAGCGCGAATGAGCACGTCTGAGCCGGCGCTCCTGATGACAATGTCCGACATCGCAGCCCTCGCCCGGGTGCAGCGCCCGGTCGTCTCGGTCTGGCGCACTCGCTCCGCCCAGACCGACACCCCGTTCCCCGCCCCGGTGAGTCGCCGCCGCGGCCAGGAACTCTTCGACGCCCACCAGGTGGGCCAGTGGCTCACCGACACGCGCCGAGGCAACAACCCCGAAGCCTCGACGGATGCCGCCGCCCACGCCGCCCCCGCCGATTCGGCCGGCAGCGCGCAGTCCTCCCTCGGCGCGGTGACCGCCCTCCTCGCCCTGCGCAGCCAGCTCGGTACCCCGCTCGGCACGATCAGCGACGCCGACCTGCTCGACGCCGCCGACGAGCACGACCCCGACGACACCCTGTTCTACCGGGAGATCGACGCACTCGGCCCCGCCCGTGCCGCACTCGTCGGCTATGTCGACGCACTCGTGGAGGCTGCCTACGGCGAGTCCCCGCCATTCGAAGGTCTGCTGGCCGACCGGTTCCGGCTCGACCTGCGCGACCTCAGCGAGACTGCGCTGAGCAGCCCGGCGCTCGAACTCCTGGCGCTGACCGCGTCGGCGCTCGCCGCCACGACGTCAGGAGCTCCGTTCGTCGACGCGGCCGGGAGTGCCGGCGACATTCTCCTTACATTGGCCAGCGCCAATGAAGGCCATAGTGACTTCTCCGTGCTCACCCCGAACGATGACGGCGACTCCGCCCGGCTCCTGCGCCGTCGCCTGCTCGTGCACGGCATCAGCCGCGTGGGCCTTGAGGTGGCGGTGTCCGGGGCGTTCGCGGTCACCGGCTCTGCCGTACACATAGCCCAAATGCCTCCGCCGGGCCGGGCCGCGATGACCCCCACCGAAATGCTCTCCTCGATCGACCAGATCGTGCTGCAGATGACCAACGACCAGCTCGGCGTGGTCATCGCCCCC
>DATISQ010000111.1:0-3015 GCA_035581905.1 Cryobacterium sp. | reverse complement strand
TCCTCGCGGCCCTCGATCACGAAGTCGACGTCGGCGCCGATGGAGCGGCCGATCCAGTTGCGCTGCATGTTCAGCACCTTGGCCGGCCAGGTGCCCTCGAGCTGGTTCAGGTCGTCGAGCAGGCGGTCGGCGTAGTCGGTGATCTTGAAGTACCACTGGGTGAGCTTCTTCTTCACCACCACGGCGCCGCTGCGCTCCGAGGTTCCGTCGGCGAGCACCTGCTCGTTGGCGAGCACGGTCTGGTCTACCGGGTCCCAGTTGACCCAGCTGTCCTTGCGGTAGGCGAGGCCCTTCTTGTAGAGCTGCAGGAACAGCCACTGGTTCCACTTGTAATATTCGGGGTCGCTGGTGTGCAGCTCGCGCGACCAGTCGAAGGATGCCGCGTAGAGCTTCATGCTCTTCTTCTGCTGCGCGATGTTGTCGTAGGTCCAGCCGCGCGGGTCGATGCCGCGTTTGATCGCGGCGTTCTCCGCGGGCAGCCCGAAGGAGTCCCAGCCGATGGGGTGCAGCACGTTGAAGCCCTGCTGGCGCCAGTACCGCGCGACGATGTCGCCGAGCGCGTACACCTCGGCGTGGCCCATGTGCAGGTCGCCGGAGGGGTACGGGAACATGTCGAGCACGTACTTGCGCGGGCGGGTGTCGCCGGGATCGTTTGTGCGGAAGGGGTCGAGCTCTTCCCAGATCGGCTGCCACTTCGCCTGGATGGCAGCGAAATCGTAGACTTCTTCGTCGCTGTCCTGGCCGGTGCGGGTGGGGTCGTACTCGTGTGCCACGTGACTCTCTTCGTTGCAGTGGGGATTGCGCCAGCAGGCACAGGGCCGCGCGGGGGCGGCATCCAAGCTCCTAGGTTACTAAACCTGGCCCTGGCCCGTGGCGGCGCCGGGCAGGTGGACGCCGAGGACGGCCAGAAGCGCCGCCGCTTTCAGACGGGTCTCCTCGATCTCCTCCAGCGGATCGGACAGCGCCGTGATGCCGCCGCCCGTGCCGATGGACGCCCCGTCCGGGCCGAGCACGATGCTGCGGATGACCATGGCCAGGTCGACCGCCCCGTTTCGGCCGAGATAGCCGAAGGCTCCGGCGTAGAGCCCGCGCGGGCCGTCCTCGAGCGAGTCGAGGATCGTCATGGCGCTGATCTTGGGTGCCCCGGTCATGGACCCGGCAGGGAAGCAGGCCGCCACGGCGTCCACCGCGCTCACCCCCGCGGCCAGGCGCGCCTCGACCGTGCTGACCAGCTGGTGCACGTGCGCGTAGCTCTCCACAGCCAGCAGGTTCGTCACCTGCACGCTGCCGAGCTCGGCGATCCGGCCGAGGTCGTTGCGCATCAGGTCCACGATCATCAGGTTCTCGGCGCGTTCCTTGTCGCTGCCCTCGAGCTCGTCGCGGAGTTCGCGGTCCCGGTCGGCCATCCGGGAGCGTGCCCGGGTGCCTTTGATCGGTTTCGTGGTGATCAGGCCGCCCGCGGTCACGGCCAGGAACTGTTCCGGGGAGGCGCTGAGCAGCGCGGTGTGCCCGAAGCGCAGGAGCCCGCCGTGGTGGCTGGGGCTGCCGGCGCGCAGGGACAGGTAGGCGTCGACCGGGTGCGGCCGCACGTCGACCTGGATCTCGTTGGTGAGGCAGAGCTGGTAGGCGTCGCCGGCGCGGATGCGGGCCTGGCATTCGTCGATCAGCTCGGCGTAGCGGTGCCCGTCGTGACGCCACCGCGCCGCCCCAGCACCGAGGTCAGGCAGCACGGGCGGAGGGGAAACGGATGCCCCGGGCTGCGACTCCGACCCGGCGAGGGCCGCCCGCACGTCGTCGACCCACGCCTGCGGGGCATCCGTCGGAGCAGAGGACGCACGGCGGGCGAGGGCGGTGACCGTGCGCGCGGCATGGTCGAACACGAGGACCCGGTGGACCTCGAGCAGGGCGGCATCCGGGTGGCGCGAGGCATGCACGGGCGTGCCGACGGTCTGGGCGCCGAGCTCGTAGCCGAGCCAACCCACCCAGCCCAACCGGAAGCCGTCGGTGCCGGTCGTCTCGGTGTCCCCGTGCGAGTCGTCGTGGGAGTCGTCGTGCGAGTCGTCGGCGGCACCGTCCCGGTCCGCGCGCAGGAAGTCGAAGATCGTCCCGGGCACGGTCTGGCCGGGCACCGCCGGGTTCCCGGCGACCGAGACCGTCACGGTGCCCGCCGGCACCGAGGCGGTCACGAACCGGGACCCGGGCGACGCAGCGCCGAGGTAGCTGACCCCGGTTTCGGCGCTGTCCCCCGCATCCAGCCAGAACGCATACCGGCTGGTGCGGTACAGGGTGTCGAAGACGGAGGCCGGTTCCCACCACTCGGGCAGGAGGATGCTCTGAATCGGCCCGGTCACGCTCCCAGCCTAGGTGCCGGGACCCCACCCACGGACCCCGACCGGGATGCAGTGAGGAGGCCGCCCGCGGGCGGCCTCCTCACCTGTTCTGAATCGAGTGCGGCAGCGCGGCTACTTCAGCGCGTGGCCGCCCGTGAACTGGAGCTCCGGCGCACCGGAGCCGCCGCCCTTGGACGTGCCGTTGATCGCGGAGGTGGTTTCGCCGAACGTCATCGTGGTGTGGGCGATGGCGTCGGCCATCTGTTCCAGCACCACCGTGTTGATGTTCGTGATGTCGTCACACGCGGAGTGATAGCAGGCGTCGTACGGGGCGCCGGCGGTGCCGCCGTAGGTGACCGCCTGAGCCTCCGTCTTCAGGTCTTCCGCACCGGTGAAGAGTCCGCCGGCCGGAATACCGTTTTCGATGAACCCGAAGTAGTCGGACCGACCGTCGAACTCGGTCGGTTCCACGGCCAACCCCTGTGAGGCGAAGTAGTCCAGGAAGACCTTCTCGACCAGCGCCGACCCGTTCGGTCCCGTGGTTCCGAAGGCCGAGCCGTCACCGTCGTAGACGAAGCGGACGAAGTTCGGCGAGGCGACCATGTCGAAGTTCAGGTTGACGGCGTGCTCCTTGATCTGGCGTTTCGTCAGCTGCGACACGTAGTACTCGGACCCGACCAGTCCG
>DATISQ010000110.1:0-1969 GCA_035581905.1 Cryobacterium sp. | reverse complement strand
GCAGGTTGACCATCTGGCCGATCAGGATCTGCAGGTTGACGCCGGGCACGTCGCCGAACGCCTCGACAATGGCCATCATTCGGCCGACTTAACCGTGGTGGTCCGCGCCGAGCATGATCAGGTTCTGGTCGAAGCCGCGTTCACGCTTGTCGAGGTAGTAGCCGAGGTCGCCGGAGATGTAGGCCGGTTCTCCGTTGGAACGGATGATCACGCGGTCGCGGTCGTCGCCGAACGTGGTTGTGCGCAGCCAGATGGCCCCGTCCTGTTCGAAAATGTGGCCCTGGTCGCGCAGCCGTTCGATGGCCCGGTTCACGGCGCCGGACTCGTGCAGGGAGTCCTCGTGGAAGTACACGTCGAAGTCCACGCCGAAGCCGTGCAGCTTTTCCTTGATCTCGGTGAACATCAGGTCGACGCCGACGCTGCGGAAGACTTCCTGCTGCTCGTCGCGGGACAGCACGGCGATGTCGCCGGCGTGGCTGGCCACGACCTGGTCGGCGATGTCGCCGATATAGGCGCCGCCGTAGCCGTCTTCGGGGGTGGGCTCGCCCAGATAGCCGGCGAGCACGCTGCGGGCGAAGCGGTCGATCTGCGAGCCGTGATCGTTGAAGTAGTACTCGCGGGTGACGTCGGCGCCCTCCGCCTGCAGCACGCGGGCGAGGCTGTCGCCCACGGCCGCCCAGCGCACGCCGCCCATGTGGATGGGGCCGGTGGGGTTGGCGGAGACGAACTCGAGGTTGATCTTGAGGCCGTCGTAGAGGTGCCCGGTGCCGTAGGCAGGGCCCAGGTCGACGATCGTCCTGGCGAGTGCGCCGGCGGCGGCGGCCTCGAGACGGATGTTGATGAAGCCGGGTCCGGCGACATCGACCGACGCCACGTCGGGCAGCTGTTCCAGGCCGGCAGCGAGTTCGGCGGCCACCTCGCGCGGGTTGGAGCCGAGCGGCTTGGCGATCTTCATCGCGATACTGGAGGCCCAATCACCGTGGTCGCGGTTTCTCGGCCGCTCGAGCGTGACATCCGCCACGGTCAGTTTGAGGTCGGTCACTTCGGTTCCGGCCTCGCGTCGACGCTCGCTCAACTGGAGGATGAGGTCGAACAGGGATTGGGAAAGTTCAGCGGGAGTCACGAAAAGCAATCTTACCGGCCCGGTCACGGACAACCCTCTTGGTAAGGTCAAGCGTGACTGACTCCCTCTCGCCCAGACTCCCGCGCGGACGGCTCCTGCGCACCACCCTTCTCCTCGCCACCGGCACGGTCGCCGTCGTGGCGCTGGCCGGCTGCGGCACGGGGTCAACCCCGGGGAACAGCCCGTCGGCCGCGTCTCCTTCGTCGACTCCCGCCTCGACTCCCGGGTCGACTCCCGCGTCGACGGCGGACGCAACGCAGCCGCCTGAGTCCACCGCGACGCCGACCCCCACCCCGACAGCAGCAGGGACGCCGATCGCGCTCCCCTGCAACCAGGTGCTCACCCTCGACGACCTCTACGCGTTCAACCCGAACTTCGGCACGGCCCCCGGTTTCAAGCCGGCCCTGGCCGCGGGTAAGACGGCGGCAGAGTACCAGGGGCTGAACTGCGGACTGCTCAATCAATCCAGTGGCGGCATCGTCGAGGTCTCGGTGACCCAGCCGAACGACGTCCTGCTGTCGCAGCTCAAGAACGACGCGGTCAGCTCGAGCCAGATCGTTCCCACGTATGGCACTCCGCCCGCCGTTGAAGGCTACTTCTCGGCTGCCGGAGGCGCCGGAGTGGCCCAGGTCTTCACCTCCACTTACTGGATCACGGTCGGTTCGTCCGAGTTCCTCGAGCCGGGCGACGCCGAGGCACTCGTTTCCGCGGCGATCTCGAATCTGCAGTAGCGCGCCCGGGCGGACCGAACGACGGAACCCGCCGAAACGTGCCGAAACGCGCCGAATTCTGCCTTTCCGGTCGAGTTCGTGCGGCGTGCCAGGCGAACTCGACCGCATCCGTCGA
>DATISQ010000109.1:0-5969 GCA_035581905.1 Cryobacterium sp. | reverse complement strand
CGGCAGCATCCTGGCGTCCGCGGGCTTCGCCTGGCCGTTCTTCGCCTCCGCGCTGCCGGAGCACGCGCAGGCCGCGGCCCCGATCGTGGCCTTCGCCCGCGTTCCGGCCCTGATCGTGGCCCTGGCCCTGATGCTGGACCGGGAGATGTACACGTCCAAGACCGTGGCCCTGCTCGGCTTGCTCTCCGCCGTCGGCGCGGCGGTGCGCATCGCGGGCACAGGGGTGGGCGGCTTGGAGGCCGTGTTCATCCTGCTGATCCTGGCCGGGCGCGCCTACGGCGCCCGATTCGGGTTCCTGCTCGGCCTGCTCACCATCGCGGTGTCCTCGGCCCTGTGGGGCGGGTTCGGCCCGTGGACCCCGTTCCAGATGTTCGCCTGCGGCTGGGTGGGAGCAGGGGCGGCGCTGCTGCCGCGCATCCGCTCTCGACCGAGCGGAGCCGCTCGGATCGGCGCCGCCCGCCTCGAGATCGCGATGCTCGTGGTCTACGGCATTGCGGCCTCGTACCTGTTCGGCCTGGTGATGAACCTCTGGTTCTGGCCGTTCGCCGTGGGTTCGGGCACCGACATCTCCTATGCGGCGGATGCCCCGCTCGGCGAGAACCTCGCCTCCTTCGCCCTCTACACGCTGGTGACGTCGACGCTCACCTGGGACACCGTGCGCGCCATCACGACCACGGTCGGGATCGTGCTGGTGGGCCCGGCCGCCCTGGCCGCGCTGCGCCGGGCGAAGCTGGGCCGGCCGGCGCGAGCCGGAACCGCTACACCGAGAAGTACTTCGCTTCCGGGTGGTGGAACACGAACGCATCCGTCGACTGCTCCGGGTGCAGCTGCAGCTCCTCCGACAAGACCACGCCCATCCGCTCGGGCCTGAGCAGCTCCACGACCTTGCGGCGGTCCTCCATCTCGGGGCAGGCCGGGTAGCCCAGCGAGAACCGGGCGCCCCGGTACTCGAGCTTGAACATGCCGGCCAGTTCGGCCGGGTCTTCGGCCCCCAGGCCGAGCTCTTCCCGCACCCGGGAGTGCCAGTACTCGGCGAGCGCCTCGGTGAGCTGCATGGTCAGTCCGTTGAGCTCCATGTAGTCGCGGTATTTGTTCTCGGCGCAGAGTTTCGCGGTGACCGTGTCGACGTTCGCGCCGGCCGTGACCAGCTGGAGCGCGACGACGTCCGTCTGACCGGAGTCCCGCGGCCGCACGAAGTCGGCCAGGCACAGGTGCCGGTCCCGGCGCTGCCGCGGGAAGGAGAAGCGCAGACGCTCGCTCCCCACGGTTCCGCCGGAGCCGCCGTCGGGGGCGAGCAGGCCGGGCACACCCAGCACGCCCGAGGCGTCGTCGCCGTGGTGCAGCACGACCAGGTCGTTGCCCTCGCTGTAGGCCGGCAGGTAGCCGTAGGCGACGGAGGCGTCGAGGATGCCCTCGGCGAGGATGCGGTCGAGCCAGTACCGCAGCCGGGGCCGGCCCTCGGTCAGGGCCAGGTCCTGGTAGCTCCTGCCGGCGTCACCACGGCTGGGCTTCAGGCCCCACTGCCCCATGAACGTGGCCCGCTCGTCGAGGAACGCGGAGTACTCGGCCAGCGCGATCCCCTTGACGATGCGGGTGCCCCAGAACGGCGGCACGGGCACGGGGTTGTCGGCGGCCGCGTCGGAGCGGGCCGGCATGGCGTCCGGCTCCGTGACCGTGAGCAGGCTGCGCTTGTGGATGCGTTTCTTGAGAGGCGGCAGACCCACGGATGCCGGGTCGGCGCCACGCGCGACGGCGACCAGCGGTTCCATCAGCGCCAGGCCCTCGAAGGCGTCCCGCGCGTAGCGCACGGTGCCCTCGAACATTCCGGCGAGGTCTTCCTCGACGTAGGCCCGGGTGAGGGCGGCGCCGCCGAGGATCACCGGCCACTTGCCGGCCAGCCCCCGGGTACCCAGCTCGATCAGGTTCTCCTTCATCACCACCGTCGATTTCACGAGCAGCCCGCTCATGCCGATCACGTCGGCATTGTGCTCCTCGGCGGCCTGGATGATCTCGTTGATCGTCTTCTTGATGCCGATGTTGATCACGTCGTAGCCGTTGTTGGTGAGGATGATGTCGACCAGGTTCTTGCCGATGTCGTGCACGTCCCCGCGCACGGTGGCCAGCACCATCGTGCCCTTGCCCGCGGCCGCGGACTTTTCCATGTGGGGTTCGAGGAGGGCGACCGCGGTCTTCATCACCTCGGCCGACTGCAGCACGAACGGCAGCTGCATCTCACCACTGCCGAACCGGGCGCCCACCACCTGCATGCCGGCGAGGAGGTGCACGTTGACGATGTCGAGGGCGCTGAGCCCGCCGGCCCGGGCAAGGTCGAGGTCGCCCTCGAGCCCCTTGGCCTCACCGTCGATGATGCGGCGCTCGAGGCGCTCGCCCACCGGCAGGGCCGCGAGCTCGGCGGCGCGCTCGTCCTTCAGCGCGGCCGAGTCGACCCCGGCGAACAGGTCGAGCAGGGCGGCCAGCGGGTCGTAGCTGAGATTGCCGTCGGCGTCGTATTCGCGGCGGTCCCAGACGAGGTCGAGGGCCACCTTGCGCCGGTCGTCCGGCACGGAGGCCAGCGGCACGATCTTGGCTGAGTTGACGATCGCGGAGTCGAGTCCGGCCTCGGTGGCCTCGTGCAGGAACACCGAGTTCAGCACCGACCGGGCCGCGGGGTTCAGGCCGAAGGACACGTTCGAGACCCCGAGAGTGGTGTGGATGCCGGGGTACAGGGCCTTGATCCGGCGGATCGCGTCGATGGTCTCGATCCCGTCCCGGCGGGTCTCCTCCTGGCCGGTGGCGATGGGGAAGGTGAGGGCGTCGACGATGATGTCCTCGACCTTCATCCCCCACTCGGTGACGAGGGTCTCGACCAGCCGGGTGGCGATCCGCACCTTGTGCTCCGCGGTGCGAGCCTGGCCCTCCTCGTCGATGGTCAGGGCGATCACGGCCGCGCCGTGCTCCTTGACCAGCGGCATGATGCGGCCGAAGCGGGAGTCCGGGCCCTCGCCGTCCTCGAAGTTGACGGAGTTGACGACCGGGCGGCCGCCGATGAGTTCCATCCCGGCCTGCAGCACCGCCGGTTCGGTGGAGTCGACCACGAGCGGGAGGGTGGAGGCGCTGGCCAGCCGGGAGACCACCTGGCGGATGTCGGCGACGCCGTCCCGCCCGACGTAGTCGATGCACACGTCGAGCAGGTGGGCGCCGTCGCGCACCTGGGCGCGGGCGATGTCGACGCAATCGTCCCAGCGTTCCTCGAGCATGGCGTCGCGGAAGGCCCGGGACCCGTTGGCGTTGGTGCGTTCCCCGATGGCCAGGAACGCGCTGTCCTGGTCGAAGCTGACGTGCTGGTAGAGGCTGGCGACGCCGGGATCCTCGTCGATGCGGCGGGCGTGAACGGGCGTGCCACGAAGCCGGTCGACGACCGCCCGCATGTGCGCGGGAGTGGTGCCGCAGCATCCGCCGACCAGACCCAGACCGAACTCCCGGACGAACTGTTCGTGCGCCGTGGCCAGCTGTTCGGGGGTGAGCGGGTAGCTCGCTCCGGTGGCGGTCAGCTGGGGCAGGCCGGCGTTCGGCATGCACATGACGGGCACGTGCGAGTACTTGGAGAGGTGGCGGAGGTGCTCGCTCATCTCGGTGGGGCCGGTGGCGCAGTTGAGGCCGATCGCGTCGATGCCGAGCGGTTCGAGGGCCGTGAGCGCGGCGCCGATCTCGCTGCCCATCAGCATGGTTCCGGTGGTCTCGACCGTGACCAGGGTGAAGATCGGCAGCCGGATGCCCGTCTCGGCGATCGCCTGCTTGCACCCGTTCACCGCGGACTTGGTCTGCAGCAGGTCCTGGGAGGTCTCGATCAGGAAGGCGTCGGCGCCGCCGCGGATGAGTCCCCGCGCCTGCTCGGCGAAGGTCGCCTTGAGGTGGGCGTAGGTGGTGTGGCCGAGGCTCGGCAGTTTCGTGCCGGGACCCATCGAACCGAGCACCCAGCGCATCCGGCCGTCACGGGCCTCGAAGGCGTCCACGCTCCGCCGGGCGATCTCCGCGCCCAGGCGGGCGAGCTCCTCGATGCGGTCTTCGATGTCATAGTCGGAGAGGTTCGACCAGTTCGCGCCGAACGTGTTGCTCTCCACGGCGTCGATGCCGGTCTCGAGGTAGGCACCGTGGATCGCCTCGATCATGTCGGGCCGGGTGACGTTCAGGATCTCGTTGCAGCCCTCGAGCTGCTGGTAGTCCTCCAGGGTGGGGTTGTGCTCCTGCAGCATGGTGCCCATGGCGCCGTCGGCGATGACGACCCGCTCGGCCAGCGCGTCCAGCAGCGCCTGCGCCCGGGCCGGCGTCACGGCGCCCGCGGCACCTGCGCCGTCCACGCGGGCAGGCGTCCCGGCATCGGGGCGTGTGACGGCGTCGTGTGCACGGGGTTCGGTCATCCGGCCAGTTTAGAGGCGTGGCACGCCGCCGTTTCCTGTGTTACGCCGGGCTCCGCCGGCCTCGGGGCGTCGTGGACGCTCCCCCGGACCGCCGCGAAATTCCATCTGTTTTAGAGGGTCCGACGCGAGTAGCGTGGCAATCAGAGAGGAGATCAGGGCGCGCCGGAACCCGGTTGGCGGCCCGCGATCGGCTCTCACGACCCGACTGCGGAAGGGACTCTTTCGCGGCGGGGAATCCGATCCCCCGAGGAGAGCACCCCAGATGACCAGTACAGAAAACGTCACCAGCAACGAGGGCGGGCCCCAGCCCGTTCGACCGGATTTCGTTTCCGGCCCCTGGCAGGATTCGATCGACCTGCGCGATTTCATCCAGCGCAATTACACGCCGTACCTGGGCGACGCGAGCTTCCTCGCCGGAGCCACCGCCCGCACGACGGGGATCTGGGCCAGGCTGTCCGAGATGTTCCCCGAGGAGCGCCGCAAGGGCGTCTACGACGTCGACGCGACCACCCCGGCCTCCATCACCGCCCACGCCCCGGGGTACATCGACCGGCCCAACGAGGTCATCGTGGGCCTGCAGACGGATGCCCCGCTCAGGCGGGCGATCATGCCCTTCGGCGGCTGGCGCATGGTCGCCACCTCGCTCGAAACCTATGGCTACCCCGTATCACCCGAACTGGAGAAGATCTTCACGGACTACCGCAAGACGCACAACACCGCCGTCTTCGACGTCTACCCGCCGGCGGTGCGCCGTGCGCGCAACAGCCACCTGATCACGGGTCTGCCCGACGCGTACGGCCGTGGCCGGATCATCGGCGACTACCGCCGGGTTCCGTTGTACGGCGTCGACGCCCTGATCGCGAGCAAGAAGAACGACCGCGCCGAGTTCGACATGGAGCCCTCGACCGAGGACATCATCCGCGCCCGCGAGGAGAACTCCGAGCAGATCCGGGCCCTGAAGGAACTCGTCCAGATGGCCGCGAGCTACGGATTCGACATTTCGAAGCCGGCCGTGACGGCGCAGGAGGCCGTGCAGTGGCTGTATTTCGCCTACCTCGGCGCGGTCAAGGAACAGAACGGTGCCGCCATGTCCTTCGGCCGGAACGCCGCGTTCCTCGACGCGTACATGGAGCGCGACCTGGCCGCCGGAGTGCTGACCGAGGAGGGCGCCCAGGAACTCATCGACGACCTCGTGATCAAGCTGCGGATCGTGCGCTTCCTGCGCACCCCGGAATACGACGAGATCTTCGCCGGGGACCCGACCTGGGTGACCGAGTCGCTGGGCGGGGTCGGTGAAGACGGCCGCCCGCTCGTCACCAAGACCACGTTCCGGTTCCTGCAGACGCTGTACAACATCGGCGCCGCACCCGAGCCGAACCTGACCGTGCTGTGGAGTGAGTCATTGCCCGAGGGCTTCAAGCGTTTCTGCGCCCAGGTCTCGATCGATACCTCGGCGATCCAGTTCGAGTCCGACGAGATCCTCCGGGCCGCGATGGGTGATGACGTCGCGATCGCCTGCTGCGTCTCGCCGATGCGAGTCGGCAAGCAGAT
>DATISQ010000108.1:0-3505 GCA_035581905.1 Cryobacterium sp. | reverse complement strand
GACGACCCCACCGGGCAGTCCACCATGCGGCGCATCGAGGATGTGCTCGACGTGTGGTTCGACTCCGGGTCGATGCCGTTCGCGCAGGTGCACTACCCGTTCGAGAACGCCGAATGGTTCGACAGCCACAACCCGGCCGACTTCATCGTCGAGTACATCGGGCAGACGCGCGGCTGGGTCTACACCCTGCACGTGCTCTCCACGGCCCTGTTCGACCGCCCGGCCTTCAAGAACGTGGTCAGCCACGGCATCGTGCTCGGCAACGACGGGCAGAAGATGTCCAAGTCGCTGCGCAACTACCCCGACGTGAACGAGGTGTTCGACCGCGACGGTTCGGATGCCATGCGCTGGTTCCTGATGAGCTCCTCCGTTCTGCGCGGCGGCAACCTGATCGTGACCGAGGAGGGCATCCGCGAGGGTGCCCGCCAGATGATGCTGCCGCTGTGGAGCACCTGGTACTTCTTCTCCCTCTACGCCAACGCGTCCGGTCCGGACGGCTACGACGCCACCTGGCGCACCGACTCCGCCGATGTGCTCGACCGCTACCTGCTGGCGAAGACGCGCGACCTGATCGTCGACGTCACGGCCGACCTCGAGGCCCTCGACAGCACCCAGGCCACCGCCCGGCTCCGGGACTTCGCCGACGTGCTCACCAACTGGTACGTGCGCCGCTCGCGCGACCGGTTCTGGGCCGGCGCCGCGGTTTCGACAAGCTCGACCACCGCGACCACCGCGAACGAGGCCTTCGACACGCTCTACACCGTGCTCGAAACGGTGACCCGGGTGGCCGCCCCGCTGCTGCCGCTCGTCACCGAGCGCATCTGGCAGGGTTTGACCGGCGGCCGCAGCGTGCACCTGACCGACTGGCCCGACGCCGAACTGTTCCCGGCCGACGCCGTGCTGGTCACCGCGATGGACCAGGTGCGCACCATCAGCTCCACCGTGCTGTCGCTGCGCAAGCAGGCCGGGCTGCGCGTGCGCCTCCCGCTGGCCACCCTGACCGTGGTCACCGCCGACACGGCCGCCCTGGCCCCGTTCGAGGGCATCCTCCGTGACGAGCTGAACGTGAAGAACGTGCGCCTGGTCGAACTGGCCGACGACAGTGCGAGCGCCTACGGCATCACCTCCCGGCTCACCGTGAACGCCCGGGCCGCCGGCCCGCGCCTCGGCAAGCAGGTGCAGCAGGTCATCAAGGCCGCCCGTGCCGGCGACTGGAGCGAGACCGACGGCGTCGTCACCGCCGGCGGCATCGAGCTCGCCGCGGGGGAGTACGAGCTCGTGCTGCAGACCGGTCCGGCCGACGGCTCTGCCCTCGCCGACGCGGCGGCAGCGGATGCCCCGGCCCTGGCGCTCCTGGCCGGCGGCGGTTTCGTACTGCTCGAGACGCAGACCACGCCCGAACTGGAGGCGGAGGGCTTCGCCCGCGACCTGATCCGCGCCGTGCAGGACACCCGTAAGTCGGCCGGATTCGAGGTGAGCGACCGCATCCGTCTCGATCTCGTCTTCTACTCCGCCGAGGACGCCGCGACCTTCGCCCTCGCGACGGGCGTCGATGTCGCCGCGGAGACCCTGACCATCCGGTTCGCCAGCCATGTGGCCACCGAGGTGTCCGAGGAGAGCCTGACGCACGGCCTGCCGTCCGAATGGCTGCAGGGCCTGGTCGGCTTCCCCGTCGAGCACTACGTGCCCTTCGAGGCCGGCCAGTATGCCAACCGGGGGACCGTCCTGGTCGCCGTCGCCCGAGAGAACGGACTCGTCCTTGTCTGAACCGAAGAAGCCGCGCCGGCCCGCCGATTCCAGCCGAGAGGCCGGGGACGCCGTTTTCGCCGCCCTGCTCGCCCGTGTGGGCGAGGGGGCGCCGAAGCCGCGGCTGGCCCCGACCCGTCGGGCGCTGGAGCTGCTGGGCGACCCGCAGACGGTGTACCCCGTCATCCACATCACCGGCACCAACGGCAAGACCAGCACGAGCCGCCTCACCGAGAGCATCGTGCGCGCCTACGGGCTGCGCACCGGGCTGATGACGAGTCCGCACCTGGTGCGGCTGAATGAACGCATCGTGATCGACGGGGAGTCCATCACCGATGAGGCCCTGACCGCGAACTGGGCCGACATCGAGCCCTTCCTCGCCATGGTCGACGCCGAGCTCGCGGCCGCCGGCGACGACGCGCTCACCTTCTTCGAGGCGCTCACCGTGCTGGCCTTCGCCTGCTTCGCCGACGCCCCCGTCGACGTCGCCGTGATCGAGGTCGGCATGGGCGGCGAGTGGGATTCCACCAACGTCGCCGACGGACAGGTGGCCGTGTTCACGCCCATCGCCCTCGACCACACCCAGCGTCTCGGCGACACCATCGCCGAGATCGCCCGCACCAAGGCCGGCATCATCAAGCCGTCCGCCGCGGTGGTCTCGGCGCGGCAGGGCGAGGCGGCGCAGGCCGAACTGGAGCGTGCCGCGGAGCTGACCGAGTCGACCCTGGCCAGCGAGGGCGAGGAGTTCGCGCTGCTCAGCAGCCAGGTGGCCGTGGGCGGGCAGCTCATCTCGGTGCGCGGCCTCGCCGGCACCTACTCCGACCTCTTCCTGCCGCTGTACGGCACTCACCAGGCCCAGAACGCGGCCGTCGCGATCGCCGCCGTCGAGTCCTTTCTCGGGGCCGGCACCACGGCGCTCGCGCACGACCTGGTCGAAGAGGGCCTCGCGCAGGCCACCTCGCCCGGACGCCTGCAGCTGGTCGGCATCGAACCGACCGTGCTGGTGGATGCCGCGCACAACCCCCACGGGGCCGCCGCCCTCAGCACGGCGCTGGCCGAGTACTTCGACTTCGACGAGATCGTGGCCGTGGTGGGCATCCTCACCGACAAGGACGCGGCCGGCATCATCGCCGCGCTGGCGCCCGAGGTCGTGCGGTTCCACATCACGCAGTCGCAGTCCGAGCGCGCGATCGGCGTCGACGACCTCGCCGACCTGGTTGCCGAGCTCGGCAGCGAGGAGCGCACCCTCCGGTTCGACGACCTCGCGCAGGCCCTCGACTCCGCCCGGGACTGGGCCCTCGAATCAAAGAAACGCGCCGTGATCGTGACCGGGTCGATCACCCTCGTCGGCGAAGCCATCGTGCTGGCCGACGCCCGCGAATGGCTGGCGAAATGACGCCCGCGCCCCGCTCGGTCAAACGCACCCTCGCGACGATCGTGCTCGGCTTCGAGGTCATCGTGGTGGCCCTCGCCGCCCTCGTGATCTTCGGCCTCGAAGCCCTGCCGCCGTGGCTCGCCCTGGGCGGGGGAGCCGTGATGGGCCTGGCCATGGTGGCCGTGCTCGCGCTGCTCCGCTACGAGTGGGCGTATGTCGCAGGCTGGATCCTGCAGCTGATCATGGTGGCCGCCGGCTTCCTCAACCCGGCCATGTTCTTCGTCGGCGGCATGTTCGCCGCCATGTGGGCATACTGCATGATCGCCGGTTCCCGGATCGACAACCAGAACAGCCAGATCGACCAGAACGACCAGAACCAGAACC
>DATISQ010000107.1:0-3741 GCA_035581905.1 Cryobacterium sp. | reverse complement strand
ACTCCGGGCACTCTCGACCGGAACGGCCACTGTCGGCGCGCCGGGGTGCGCCGACGGCGGGGCGCGCAGCCGGCCAGCGCGGCGCCGGCCAGCGCGCAGCCGGTCAGCCCAGGGCGGTTTCCAGCTTGGCCGCGAGCTCGTCCACGTCGAAGTAGTTGTCGATCACGACGATGTCGGCGTTGGTCTTGCCGATGGCGGCGACCAGCTCGGACGAGGTCAGGATGACCTGGGCATCCGCCCCGACCGTGCTCACCCCGGCGACGTCGGTGGCCGTCACGTCGGCCTCGATGTCGAGGCGCGCAAGCGCACGCTCGGCGTTGATCTTGAGAATGGCGGAGGTTCCCACCCCCACCCCGCAGAGGGCGACGATCTTCATGAGGGCTCCTGACTTGATGTGGGCACGCCGAGCAGGGCCCGGATGGTGTCGGCCTCCGTTGCTGCGGCGAGCGAGGGGATGACGTGCGCGTCGTTGAAGACGTTGGCCAGCTCGGCCACGAGCAGCACGTGCTCGTCGGAACTGGTGACGGCGAGCCCGAGCACCACGCTGACCGGGTCGTTGTGCGGATGCCCGAACGCGACCGGGTCGGCCAGGGTCACGATGCTGAGACCTTCTGCGTGCACATCGGGGCCGGGCCGGGCGTGGGCGAGCGCCAGCCCGGGGGCGATGACCACGTAGGCACCGAATTCCTCGATCACGGCGATCATCCGTTGGGTGTATTCGGGCGCCGTGGCGCCGGAGCGCTCGAGGGCGTCACCGGCGGCGGCCACCGCGCCGCGCCAGTCGTCGACGTGGACGCCGATCGCGATGGCTTCGGGCGGCAGGGGCGGAAGGGGCATGGGAACTCTCACGGGGTTTGGGGTGGTCGGTTTCGCTAGTCGCTCAGGCGCTTTCGAAACCGGCGACGATGGCGTCGGCCAGCTCTTCACGTTCGTCCAGCGAGAGGAACGCGGCCTGCGCCGCGTTGAGCTGGAAGACCTCGAGGTCGTCGAGGTCGTAGCCGAACGCATCGCTGAGCAACGCGAGTTCCTGGCTGAGGGTGGTGTTGCTCATCAGGCGGTTGTCCGTGTTGACCGTGACCCGGAAGCCGAGCTGGTAGAGCAGGTCGAAGGGGTGGTCCTGGAGGTCCTCGCCCCAGGCCGCGATCGCACCGGTCTGCAGGTTCGACGACGGGCTCAGTTCGAGGGCGATCTCGCGGTCACGCACCCACTGCGCCACCGGGCCGAGCGTGACGTAGGTGTTCTCCGTGTCTTCGCGGCCGATCACGATGTCCTCCGCCAGGCGGACGCCGTGGCCGAGGCGCAGTGCCCGGCCGTCGTACAACGCCCCCCGGATGCTTTCCAGGCCGTCGGCCTCGCCCGCGTGCACGGTGACGGGCATGAAGGCCTTGGCGAGGAAGTCGAACGCGTCCTTGTGGTTGTGGGCCGGGAACCCCAGTTCGGCGCCGGCGATGTCGAAGCCGACGACCCCGTTGGAGCGGTGCCGCACGGCGAGTTCCGCGATCTCCATGCTGCGCTCGGCATGGCGCATGGCCGTGATCAGCTGGCCGACCCGGATGCGGGACCCGGCGCCGGCGACGAGGGCCATGCCGGCCTCGAGGCCTTCCTGCACCGCCTCGACCGTCTGGTCGAGGGTGAGGCCGCGGGCCTGGTGCTGCTCGGGGGCCCAGCGGATCTCCCCGTAGATGACACCGTCGGCGGCAAGGTCCTCCACGAATTCGCGGGCGACGCGCACCAGACCCTCCCGGGTTTGCATGACACCGCAGGTCACGTCGAAGGTCTTCAGGTAGTCGACCAGGTTGCCGGAGTCCGCCTGGCTGCTGAACCAGGACCCCAGCGATGGGGCATCCGTCGCCGGCAGCACCAGCCCGACCGTGTCGGCAAGCTCGATGATGGTCTGTGGGCGCAGGCCGCCGTCGAGGTGGTCATGCAGGGAGATCTTCGGCAGCGCGTTGATGCTGGTGCCGGCACCCGGCAGCAGGTAATCCTCAGGGGTCATGTTCACCTCCCCTAATCTACCGGCTGGGTGCCGAGAGTCTCACTGTTTTCGCCGACCCGACGGGATCACCGGCCGATGCGCTCGGCGATCAGCGGCCCGCCGTCGAGAACGGGCTCGCCGGGGTCGCCGATCCGGTAGGCGCCGTCCACGGCTTCCAGGGCCCGCGCGAAGCGCTCGGGTTCGTCGGCGCTGAGGGTGAACAGGGGCTGGCCGGCGCGCACGGTGTCGCCGGGTTTGGCGTGCAGGTCGATGCCGGCGGAGTGCTGCACGGGATCCTGTTTGCGGGCCCGGCCGGCGCCGAGGCGCCAGGCGCCGATGCCGAACGGCAGGGCCTGCTGCTCCACGAGCACACCGTCGCGCTGGGCGGTGACGACGTGGGTTTCGCGGGCCACGGGCAGCGGGGCGTCGGGGTCGCCGCCCTGCGCGCGGATCACGTCGCGCCACTTGTCCATGGCGCGCCCGTCGGTGAGGGCGGCTTCCACGTCGACGTCGGTGATGCCCACCAGCGCGAGCATCTCGCGGGCCAGGGCGACGGTGAGTTCGACGACATCCGCCGGCCCGCCGCCGGCGAGGACCTCGACCGATTCACGCACCTCGTTGGCGTTGCCGATGGCGAACCCGAGCGGCACGTTCATGTTGGTGAGCAGAGCGGATGTCGCCACCCCGGCGTCCTCGCCGAGCGCCACCATGGTGCGGGCCAGTTCGCGGGAGCGTTCGATGTCTTTCAGGAACGCACCCGAGCCGAATTTGACATCCAGGACGAGGGCGCCGGTGCCCTCCGCGATCTTCTTCGACATGATCGACGACGCGATCAGCGGGATCGCCTCCACGGTGCCGGTGATGTCGCGCAACGCGTAGAGCTTGCCGTCGGCCGGGGCCAGGCCGCCGCCGGCGGCGCAGATCACGCCGCCGAATTCCTGCAGCTGCGCGAACATCTCCTCGTTGGTCAGGTGCGCGCGCCAGCCGGGGATGGATTCGAGCTTGTCGAGGGTGCCGCCGGTGTGGCCGAGGCCGCGTCCGGAGAGCTGGGGGACGGCCGCGCCGAAGACCGCCACGAGCGGCATCAGCGGCAGGGTGATCTTGTCGCCGACACCGCCGGTGGAGTGCTTGTCGGTGGTCGGCTTGCCGAGGCCGGCGAAGCTCATCCGCTCGCCGCTGTTGAGCATCGCCATGGTGAGATCCTTGATCTCGCGGCGGTTCATGCCGTTCAGGAAGATCGCCATGGTCATCGCGGCCATCTGCTCGTCGCCGACATAGCCGCGCGTGTACGCGTCGATCAGCCAGTCGATCTGCGGCGTGCTGAGCTCGCCCCGGTCACGCTTGGCGTGGATCAGGTCCACGGCGTCGAAGGCCTCGATACGGTTCATGTTGCTGCTCACGGCTACTCTTCCTGGTATTCGGCGAGCTGCCTCGGCCCGAAGGCGTCCGGCAGCACTTCATCAATGGTGCGCACACCCGACACGGTCTCCAGCAGCATGCCGGGCGCGGAGTGTTCGTACAACAATTGGCGGCATCGGCCGCAGGGCATCAGCGTGCGGCCGTGGCCGTCGACGCAGGTGAACGCGACGAGGTGGCCCCCGCCGGTCAGGTGCAGCACGGAGACGAGGGCGCACTCGGCGCAGAGGGTGAGCCCGTAGGAGGCGTTCTCCACGTTGCATCCGCTGATCACCCGCCCGTCACTGACCAGCGCCGCGGCGCCGACCGGGAACTTCGAGTACGGCACGTAGGCCTTGCCCATCGCCGCC
>DATISQ010000106.1:0-13260 GCA_035581905.1 Cryobacterium sp. | reverse complement strand
GAAACCGCCGCCGACCCGGGCCGTGAACACCCGGAGCCGCTTCGGGTCGAGGTCGAACAGCCGGCAGATCTCCCGGTGCACCAGGAAGGGCACCTGGGAGCTGGTGCGCAGGATCAGGCGGTCTCCGGTCTCTGCTCCGGGCTCGAGCCAGCCGATGGTCGCGTGCGTCTCCAGGTGGGTGTGCGCCACCCGCTGGGTCTGCCAGGTGCCGCTCAGGGTGTGCGTCGCCTCGGCCAGTCCGGCCGCGATGTCGCCGTATTCGCCGTGCAGCTCGGCCACCAGGTTGCGGGCCGGGTCGGCCAGACGGCTCGTTCCGGCGGCCTTGTCGCCGTGTACCAGGGGAGCGCCGGGCCGGAGAGCGGCGTGCGGGTCGAAGACCGCGGGGAGCGGCTCGTAGTCGATCTCGATCAGGCGGCAGGCCGCCTCGGCGATGGCAAGGGTGTCGGCGACGACGGCCGCGACGCGCTGGCCGAGGAATCGCACGACCGAGTCGAGCACGAGGGTGTCGTCGGGGTCGTCGAGGCGGTCCTCGTGCCGGGCGGTGGAATACAGGGTGGTGGGGGAATCGGCGTGGGTGAGCACGGCGTGCACCCCGGGCAGGGCGGCGGCCGCCGAGGTCCGGATCGAACGGATGCGCGCGTGCGCCTGGGTGCTCTGCAGCACACTGAGATGCAGGAGGCCGGGCACCGTGACGTCGAGGGTGTACGGCTCCTGCCCGCTCACCACGCGTTCGCCGACCGGAGCACCCAGGGAGGTGCCGACCGTGCCGGGGCGCTGCCCGGTTTGGATTACCGGGCCCAAACCATTGACGGGGGTGTGGGTGCCGCGGATGGCGTCCTCGATGGCGCGGTAGCCGGTGCAGCGGCACAGGTTGCCCTTGAGCAGGCGGGGGAGGTCGTCCAGGTCGGTCTCGTCCAGGGTGGACGCGGTCACGATCATGCCCGCGGTGCAGAACCCGCACTGGAAGCCGGCGGCGTCGACGAAGCGCTGCTGGATCGGGGCCAGGTCGCCGGGCAGGCCGAGCCCGGCGACGGTCGTGACCTGGGTGCCCTCGGCGCGGAACGCCGGGAAGATGCAGGAGTGCACGGGAGTGCCGTCGACCAGCACGGAGCAGGCGCCGCAGTCGCCGGTGTCGCAGCCCTTCTTGACCTCGAAGTGCTCCTGGTCGCGGATCATGGAGCGCAGGCACTGCCCGGGGGCCGGGGAGGCGTCGACGGGTTCGCCGTTGATCTGGAATCTCATCTGCGGTCTCCGTTCCGGGGTGCTGCCGGGTCAGGTTGGGCCCCAGCCGGCTCCCGTTCAAGTTCGGCCCGGATCTCCTCGCCGAGCACGCCGCCCACGGCGCGGCGCCAGTCGGCGGCGCCGTGGGCATCCGTGAACCAGCAGTCGATGGCGGCGATGTCCCGTGCGAGGGTGCCCGCGTCCGGCAGGGCGTCATAGCGCAGCTGCACCGGGCGCACGGTGCCGGCGGTGACGGTGAGCACGAAGCGGGAATCCGGGTCCAGCCGGCCGATCAGCACGGCGCCGGAGCGGCCGAGCGGGGAGAGGGCGATCTTGCGGTACGCGGTGCGGGCCGCGAGCGAGGCGGCCGGCAGGTGGATGGACCGCAGCACGTCGCCCGTGCGGAGCGCGTTGGTGGTGTTGCCGGTGACGAAGGCGCTCGCGGGCATCCGCTCGTCGCTGCCGTCCCGGCGCCAGATCAGCACCTCGGCGTCGAGGGCGGCGGCCAGGCTGGTCATCGGGCCGGCCGGCAGGGAGGCGCAGAGGTTGCCGCCGACGGTGGCGACATTCCAGATCTTGAACGAACCGTAGAGGGCGGTGCAGCACTGGTAGAGCAGCGGATGCGCGGTCCAGCCGGGTGCGGGTGCCAGCCGGGACAGTTCGGCGATGGTGCAGGTGGCGGCGATGGTGAGGCCGGGGGTGAGGCCGGATCCTGTGCCTGACGTCTCGGCATCCGTCGTCAGGGTCAGGGCCGGCCAGCCCAGGGTCTGCAGGTCGACCAGTCCGGTGAGGTGCGTCTGCGGGTCGGCGAACAGGTCGGAGCCGCCCGCGAGCGGGGCCACCCGGGCGCCGAGCTGCGCCAGGTCGTCACGGTGACGGGCAGAGGTGACCGTGAGCACGGTGTTGAGGTCCATCGCTTCCCTCACTCGACCGCTCGGGCGCAGGTCGGACACCCTGAATTATCCGCCCACCCGTGGCTCCCCGCGAGTCGACGCGCTCGCTCGCGGCATCCTCACGGCAAGGCGCTCAGAACCGGCCGGGAATGCCGTGCGGGGAGGAGCGCAGCGGCTAGTGGTCCACGCCGTGGAGCTGGTCGAGGATGTGGTCGAGCACCTCGGCGAGGAGACCCAGGCCATCCTGCACGCCGTGGGGCGAGCCGGGGAGGTTGATCACCAGGGTGCGCCCGCGGGCGATCCCGGCGTGGCCGCGCGAGATGACGGCCAGGGGGGTGGAGGCGGCGCCGCGGCGGCGGAATTCCTCCATCAGGCCGGGGAGCAGCCGGTCGAGGTGCGGGAGCGTCTGCTCGGGGGTGAGGTCGTGGGGGCTGACACCCGTGCCGCCCGTGGTGATCACCAGGTCAACGCCCGCGTCGAGGGCCTCGATCAGGGCGGCGCCGACCGGGTCGCCGTCGGGCACGACGCGGCGCTCGCCGAGGGTGAAGCCGCGCTCCCGCAGCCAGGCGTCGAGGACGGGTCCGGTGCGGTCGGGGTAGACGCCGGCGGCGGCGCGCGTGGACGCGACGATGACCCGCGCGTTGCGGGGCGGGCCCGGCACGGCCGCCGCGGTCGGTTGGGACGGAGTCGACGGATGGTTCGCTGCGGCGGTCACGCGCTCCATCCTGCCCCACTCTGGGCGCCGCGTTTCCGTCCCCCACGCTGTCCATTCCGCAGATGCGGTAATAAGATGCTCCACATGTCGCAGATACGGATCAAGGAAGCCGCCGGGTACCTCGGAGTCAGCGACGACACCCTGCGGCGCTGGATCGACAATGGCGCGCTCGCCGCGAGCACCGACGACGCCGGACGCATGGTCGTCGACGGGTCGGCCCTGGCCCACCTGGCCCGCGAGACGGCGGTGGCAAGGGAGAACGCGCTGTCGCCCGCGGACCCGTCCACGACCGCGAGCTCGGCCCGCAACAGGTTCGTCGGCCTGGTCACCCGGGTGGTGAGCGACCCGGTGATGAGCCAGGTCGAGCTGCAGTGCGGCCCCCACCGGGTGGTGTCCCTGATGAGCACCGAGGCCGTGCGCGACCTCGGCCTGGTGCCGGGGTCCGTGGCCGTGGCCGTGGTCAAGGCCACCACCGTGATCGTCGAAACCCCGAAGGGCCAGTCGTGACCGGGTTCCGGAGCGTGCGCGTCGCACTCGGGCTGGCGGCGGCATCCGCCCTGCTGACGGGATGCGCGGGAACGGCCGGGGCGTCGTCGGGGTCGACCGCGAGCTCTTCGGAGCAGGGCGAGACGCTCACCGTGTTCGCCGCGGCATCCCTCCTCGAGACCTTCACCGAACTGGCCGACCGGTTCGAGGCGGCCAATCCCGGCGTGACGGTCACGCTCAACTTCGCCGGCTCGGCCGATCTCGTGACCCAGATCCGGGAAGGAGCCCCGGCCGACGTGTTCGCGGCGGCGGATCTGTCGACCATGGCCGGACTCAGCCGCGACGGACTCGTCGACGGTGACCCGGCGGTCTTCGCCACCAACACCCTCTCGATCGCCGTTCCCCCGGACAACCCGGCCGGCATCGACTCGTTCGCCGACCTCGCCGCGCCGAACGTGGACGTGGTGGTCTGCGCGCCGCAGGTGCCGTGCGGCGCCGCCCTGCGGGCCCTCGAGGCCGCGGTCGGCGTCACGCTCGCCCCCGTGAGCGAGGAGAACGCCGTCACCGACGTGCTCGGCAAGGTCACCTCGGGCCAGGCGGATGCCGGGCTCGTCTACGTGACCGACGTCGCCTCCGCGGGCGACGCGGTTCTCGGCCTCCCGGTGCCGGAGTCGGATCAGTCGGTCAACGAGTACCCGATCGCCGTCGTGGCGGGCAGCGGGCAGGCGCGGCTCGGGGCAGCCTTCGCCCGGTTCGTGACCGGTGCGACCGGTCAGAGCGTGCTCGGGGCGGCCGGTTTTGGGGCGCCGTGACCTGGCGGGGCGCCGTGACCTGACGGCCGGTCGCGCCGGCTCCCGCGACGGCGGCGTGACGCTCGGCGTGCCGCGCTGGACCCTGATCCTGGCCGCCCTCGGCGCCCTGTTCATCGTGCTGCCGATCGTGGGCATGACCCTGCGGGTGGACTGGTCCCGGTTCGGGGCTCTCGTCACCTCCGAACCGGCGGTCGCGGCGCTGCTGCTCAGTCTGCGCACCGCCACGATGAGCACCGTGCTCTGCCTGCTGTTCGGCGTGCCGATGGCCCTCGCCCTGGCCCGCAGCCGGTTCCCCGGACAGCGCCTCGTGCGCGCCGTCGTGCTGCTGCCGCTCGTCCTGCCGCCCGTCGTGGGCGGCATCGCCCTGCTGTCGACCTTCGGGCGCCGCGGCCTGCTCGGCGAGACCTTCGGGGTGCTCGGCATTCAGATCGCCTTCTCCACCACGGCCGTCGTGCTGGCGCAGACCTTCGTGGCCCTGCCGTTCCTGGTGCTCAGCGTCGAGGCCACCCTGCGGGCCTCCGGTGCGCGCTTCGAGGCGGTCGCCGCCACCCTCGGCGCCACCCCCGGCACGGTCTTCCGGCGGGTGACGTTGCCGCTGGTGCTGCCCGGCCTGGTCTCCGGTGCGGTGCTCGCGTTCGCGCGCGCGCTCGGCGAGTTCGGCGCCACCCTCACCTTCGCCGGCAGCCTGCAGGGGGTCACCCGCACGTTGCCGCTCGAGATCTATTTGCAGCGGGAGACGGACGCGGATGCGGCCGTCGCCCTGGCCCTCCTGCTGGTGGCCGTCGCCCTGATCGTGATGGTCGCCACCCACCGGCCGCGGGGACTGTCGTGACCTTCGAGCTCGCCGCCGTGATGCACCGGCGCGGACTGGATGTCTCCTTCACGCTTTCGCCGGGCGAGACGGTGGCGCTGCTGGGCTCCAACGGTGCCGGAAAATCCACCATCGTCGAGCTGTGCGCGGGCCTGCTGCGACCCGATTCGGGTCGGGCCACCCTCGACGGGCAGGTTCTGTTCGACCTGGCGGCCGGCGGTTCCGGGCGCGCTGGGCGGCCGGGCACCTTCAGTCCGCCGCACGCCCGGCGCACGGTGCTGCTCGCCCAGGAGCCGCTGCTCTTCCCGCACCTGAGCGTGCGCGACAACGTGGCCTTCGGGCCGCGCAGCGCGGGGCGATCCCGGGCGTCGTCGCGGCTGCTCGCCGACGAGTGGCTCGCCGCCGCGGAGGTGTCCGACCTCGCCGACCGGCGGCCCGGGATGCTGTCCGGCGGCCAGGCCCAGCGGGTGGCGGTGGCCAGGGCCCTCGCGGCCAGCCCTCGGCTGTTGCTGCTCGACGAGCCGATGACCGCGCTCGATGTGGCGGCGGTGCCCTCGCAGCGTCAGCTGCTGCACCGGGTGCTCCTGGACCGGTCCGTGATCCTGGTCACCCACGACCCGCTCGATGCCCTCGCGCTGGCGGACCGGGTGATCGTGCTGCAGGGCGGGCGCATCGTCGAGCAGGGGCCGACCCGCACGGTGTTCGCGCACCCGCAGACCGAGTTCACCCGGGCCCTGACGTTCGGGCTCGACCTGTCGGCCGGGCCTGCCACCAGACCGATCGCCGGTGTATGACACTTCGGTGTGCATCGGCACGGGGAGGGAATACGCTGGTCGATATGACGTCTTCCGTTTCACCGTCCACCCGTGCGAACGTCCGCCCGCTGACGGACGAGGAAGTCGACCGCATCCGCAACGACTTCCCGATCCTCGGCCAGCTGGTCAACGGGCATCCGCTCAATTACCTCGACTCGGGCGCGACCTCGCAGAACCCGCTCAGCGTGATGGAGGCCGAGCAGGAATTCTATGAGCAGCGCAACTCGGCCGTGCACCGCGGTGCCCACACGCTCGCGTTCGGCGCCACCGAGACGTTCGAGGCGGCCCGGGCGACCGTGGCCGCGTTCATCGGGGCGAGGACCGACGAGATCGTCTGGACGTCGAATGCGACCGAGGGCATCAACCTTGTCGCCTACTCCTTCTCCAACGCGTCGCTCGGGCTGGGCGGTGCGGCCGCGAAGCGCTTCGCGCTCGGCGCGGGCGACGAGATCGTCGTCACCGAGATGGAGCACCACGCCAACCTGATCCCGTGGCAGCAGCTCGCACTGCGCACCGGCGCGACCCTGCGGTTCATCCCGGTTCAGGATGACGGCACCCTGGATCTGGCCGCGGCGGCGGGCGTCATCGGAGCCCGCACCCGCCTGCTCGCGGTCACCCACGCCTCCAACGTGGTGGGTGTGATCAACCCGGTCGCCGAGCTCGTGGGTCTGGCCCGCTCGGTCGGCGCGCTCGTGCTGCTGGACGCCTGCCAGTCGGTGCCGCACCTGCCCGTGGACGTCGCCGCCCTCGACGTGGACTTCGCCGTTTTCTCCGGCCACAAGATGCTCGGCCCGACCGGCATCGGCGTGCTCTACGGCAAGGCCGAACTGCTCGCGGGCATGCCGCCGTTCCTCACCGGCGGATCCATGATCACCACCGTGGACATGCACACCGCCGAGTTCCTCGCCCCGCCGCAGCGGTTCGAGGCCGGCACCCAGCCCATCTCGCAGGCGATCGCCCTGGCCGCCGCGGTCGACTACCTGACCGAGACCGGCATGGAGCGCATTGCCGCGCGCGAAGCCGAACTGGGGCAGCGCCTCGTGGCCGGGCTCGCGGACATCCCCGGGGTGCGTCTGCTCGGACCGCCCGCCGGAGTGGAACGCATCGGACTGGCCAGTTTCGACCTGGCCGGGGTGCACGCCCACGACGTGGGCCAGTACCTCGACGAGGCCGGCATCGCGGTGCGCATCGGGCACCACTGCGCCCAGCCGCTGCACCGCCGGCTCGGTGTGACCGCGTCGACCCGCGCGAGCACGTACCTGTACACCACCACCGACGAGGTGGACCGGTTCCTGGCAACGCTGGCCGAGGTTGCCCCGTTCTTCGGAGTGAAGTCATGACCCACAGCGCCATGCAGCAGCTCTACCAGCAGATCCTCCTCGATCACGCCAAGGCCCGGCACGGCGCGTCGGCGGAGGGGCTGCCACCGCTCGAGGCGGCCGGCGCCGAATCTTCGTCGGCCGGGTTGCGTGTGACCGAGTCCCACCAGGTGAACACGACGTGCGGGGACGAGGTGACCGTGCGCATCGGTCTCCGCGCCGGGGAGCCCGCTGATAATGCCGTGATCGAGGAATTCGTCTGGACTGGCGACGGATGCTCGATTTCGATGGCCTCCGCCTCCGTGCTGTACGACACCGTGCGGGGCGAGAACGTCGACACCGCGCGGGCCCGGCTGAACACCTTCCGGGACATGCTGCGCTCGCGCGGCACCATCGAACCCGACGAGGAGGTGCTCGGCGACGCCGCCGCCTTCGCCGGCGTCTCCCGCTACCCGGCTCGCGTCAAGTGCGCCATGCTGCCCTGGGTGGCGTTCGAGGCGGCCCTGCTCGCGGAGTAGCCGCTCCGCTCCGTCTCTCGACTCGCACCCGGAAAAGACCCCCTGCGAGTGCTGCGAGGGGCGCCGGTTTGCGCAGGAGTTGCGCAGGCTCGGCGGCTACGGTGGGCGGAGGCCGCGCGACGCGGCTCCGGACGACGGTTCAGTACCCGGCACGCGACAAGACTGGCCACGGGAGCTGTCGTCATGTCGTGGATCATTCTCATTCTGTCCGGGGTTCTGGAAGCCGTCTGGGCCACGGCCCTGGGCAAGTCGGCCGGGTTCACGCGACTGTGGCCATCCGCCGTGTTCGCGGTGGCGCTCGTGCTCAGCATGGGCGGGCTTGCCTTCGCCATGCGGGAGATTCCGACCGGAACCGCGTATGCCGTCTGGGTCGGGATCGGCGCGGCACTGACCGTGGTCTACGCCGTGGTGTTCGGCACGGAGCCGGCTTCTCTGGTGAAGATTCTGCTCATCCTCGGCCTCGTGGGATGCGTCGTCGGGTTGAAATTCGTCGACGCCGGTCACTGACCAGCGGGGGTCGTGGCGCACCTTGTGGAAGTGGGCGCACGGTAGAACATGCGCCCGATTCCATAGGGTGCGCCGCGAGGTGGGACGGCGTATATTCGAGGTAGAAAAAAGCGAATAGCCAACGCCCGCCCGGGCGGTGAACCTGTCCCGATGGGCGAGGAGATCCGACCACAATTCGCGCCCACCGCCCCGCCGACGGCCGGCACTCCGCCTCGGAAGCACGCTGACATCGACATCTGGTGCGGCGCGGGATCCTCGATCCGCTCGGTGCGGCGGCTTCCGCCACTGTCCCTCCACCTGCGCCCTAAACGTGCGCCACAAAGGAGGCGTTTCACCATGCTGAAGGAACTGCACACCGTGTTACCGGCGGCGGACCTCAAGCGAGCCCAGTCGTTCTACCACGACGCGCTCGGCCTCGACCCCGATGAAGTCCACGAGGGAACCCTCGTCTACCACGTCGGGTCGGGATCGGTTTTCGAGATCTACGAGACCAGCAACGCCGGCACGGCCAAGAACACCCAGATGGAATGGATCACGGATGACCTCGACGCCGAGATGAGTCGGCTCCGCGAACGCGGAGTCGTCTTCGAGGAGTACGACATCCCCGGGATGAAGACCGTGAACGGGGTCGCCACGGCCCCGGACCTGAAATCGGCCTGGTTCCGTGACACCGAAGGCAACTTCATCTGCATTTCGGAGATGCTCTAGCGGCATCAGTCACGGACCCCTCGGCCGAAGAGGGGGTTCCAACCAGACCGGGACCGGGCGGCGCCGCCCGGTCCCTCACCCGGCCGACCGCCACCCGACGACGTCACCCCGCAGATATCGAGCCTGCGCAGATAACCAGCGTCGGCGGGTTGTAAAACCGCGCATTTTTGCACGCCATACTGGAAGGGAGCAATCTGACGGGGTTCGACAGAGGCCCAGACGCAACGTCTCCACTGTCCACCGACCCGCCGGGTGAACGAATTGAGGAGCACAGATGCAAATCCTGGTCAACACCGACAACAACATCGAGGGCACCGACACCGTCGTTCAGGAGGTGGAATCCTCGGTCGAAACAGTCCTGGCCCGCTTCGACTCCCGGTTGACGCGAGTGGAGGTCCACCTCAGCGACCAGAGTGCCGGCAGGGAGACGACCGACGACATCCGCTGCGTGCTCGAGGCGCGTCCCACCGGAGGGAATCCCCTCGCGGCAACCGACAATGCGGATACCGTGAACGCGGCCGTGAACGGGGCACTTCACAAGCTGGTCAGCGTTCTCGAGACCACGTTCGGCCGGTTGGACGAACGCAAGGGCTCCTCTGCCATGGGTGACGAGCCCATGCCCTGAACCTGCGGCCCGGCACGGTAAAGTTGGTCGTCCGCCTCGCCCGGGGCATGAACCCCACCCGAGAGGACGGCCGCAGTGAGCCTGATCAGGCTGAACGACGTCAGCATCCGTTTCGACAAGGCGCAAATCCTGCGTGAGGCTTTTTTCCGCCTCGAACCGGGCGACCGGGTGGGTCTGATCGGGCGGAACGGCTCCGGCAAGTCGACGATCCTCAAGCTGGTCCTCGGCCAGGTGACCGCGGATGCCGGCACCGTCACCCTCGAGGCCGGCACCCGGGTCGGCTACTTCTCCCAGTTCTCCGAACTGAACGGCGAGTCCACCATCACCGAGGTTCTCGACGGGCTGTTCGCCCCGATCAAGGCCCTCGAGGCGGAGCTCGCGTCGATCGACGCCCAGTTAGCGGCCGATTCCTCGCAGAGCGCCGAACTCGACCGGCTGATCCACCGCCAGGCAGAGCTGTTCGAAGACATGGACCGCCTCGACGGGTGGGATTACCCCCGGCGCATCGATACCGCGCTGACCACCCTCGGGTTCAACGAGGCCCACCGGGTCTGCGCCATCGACGAGTTGTCGGGCGGGTGGCGCAACCGGGCGGCGCTGGCGAAGATCCTGCTCGAGCAGCCCGATGTGCTGCTCCTCGACGAGCCCACCAACTACCTGGACGTGGCCGGCGTCGAGTGGCTCGAGGCCTGGTTCCGCGGCTTCCGCGGCGCGGCCATCATCGTCTCGCACGACCGACGGTTCCTCGACGGGGTCGTCACCCGGATCATCGAGGTCGAGAACTTCCATCTGCACGAGTACCCCGGCAACTTCGGAGAATACGTGGTGCAGAAGCAGTTCCGGCTCAAGACCCTCGAGCAGCAGTTCCAGCACGAGTCGGAACTGCTCGCGTTCGAGGCGGAGGGGATCAGCGACCGCCGCGAAGCCGCGAAGGCCGCCAGCCGCACCCTCGACAGCCAGCTCGCCCACATCAAGAAGACCCGCAGCCCGCGGCCGGTCGACACGATCATCACCGAGATCTACGGCGGACTGCACGTGAAGGACTCGCTCTGCCGGATCGAGTCCCTCAGCAAGGCCTACGGCGAGAAAACGCTGTTCACCGATCTCACCTTCGAGATCCGGCGCGGCAACCGCATCGTCATCCTGGGCTCCAACGGCAGCGGCAAAACCACGCTGCTGAAGGTGCTGGCGGGGGAGGAGACGGCCGATTTCGGCGAAGTGGCCTGGGCATCCGGCGCCGCCGTGGTCTCCTACAACCAGGTGCTCGACGGTCTCGATGACGATGACACCGTCAGCCATTCGGTGAACGCGATGCCGGGCAGCCTCGCCTTCACCGCGACCCGCAAATCGGTCAACCGTTTCCTCGCGATGTTCCAGTTCTCCGAGGCCGACCTGAAGCAGAAGATCGGCAACCTCTCCGGCGGCCAGCGCGCCCGCGTCGCCATGGCCCAGTGCCTGCTGTCCGGGGCCGCCGTGCTGCTGCTCGACGAGCCGACCAACCACCTCGACATGGCCAGCACCCAGGTGATGGAGCGCGCACTGATCCACTTCCCCGGGGCCGTGGTGGTGGTCAGCCACGACCGGTTCTTCACCGACAAGATCGCCACCCGGCACCTGGTCTTCGGCAGCGACGCGGCGCAGCCCGGCGAGATCGTGGTGCGCGCGGCGTAGCTGCGTGGCTGCGCGACGACGGATGCCCCGGGTCGTCAGGCCGGGGCATCCGTCGCGATTCGGCACGTCGTGCCGGCTATGCGGGGGGACACCCCTCCATCAGTTGGATGCCCTGCGTGGTCTGCCGGCTGGCCAGCACCGAGCCCTCTGAATCACAAATCGCGTTCACGAGCAGGGCGTAGCCGTCACCACTCTGGAAATTGCCTTTTTCGCCGGGCAGCCCCGGAATCGTTCCCGGAGGAACGAACACCCAGTTCTGCGGAGCGCCAGGGAACACGCTGGGCAGCCAGGCCCAGTTGCCCTTGATGACCGGGCCTGCCGTGCAGTCGGATCCGCAGTCGGCCGGCGGCCGGGACAGGTTCGTGCAGTCGAGGGCCTGGGCGGCCGTGGGGACCAGGACGAAAGCGGCGGCCAGGGCCGCTGCAATGAGGGATTTCTTCAACATGATCACTCCTTCGGTCTGCGATAGCGTACGGGTACCGCGTATTTCCCGCGGCTGCGACATAGAGTACTCAGACGCGACCACCTGTCCAAGGCGCACCGGCAATCGAAAAAAGCGCCGCAGCGTCCCGACGGGAAGCTGCGGCGCCGAGTACTGCTGGGGGTTAGCTCACGCGATCCAGGCGTGCCACACCGATCTTCGAGTCGGCCATGCCGTAGAACACGAACAGTTGCCCCTCGATCTCCTCGATCGCGGTCGGGAACACCACGTTCGGCACGATGCCGCTGATCTCGTCCGGCGTCTCCGCCTTGAGCAGCGGCTCCGTCGTGCGCTGCAGGACGATCGTCGGGTCGTCCCCATCGAGGATCATCGCGCCGGCCGAGTAGTTCACCTTCTGCTGCTGCGAGAACGCACCGTCGATAATCCCGGTGACGCCGTGGTGCATCAGCAGCCAGCCCTCCGGCACGCGCAGCGGGGCCGGGCCACCGCCGATCTTCAGTTCCTCGAACGGGAACTCCGGCCCGGCGAAGAAGCGGTGGCCGCTCCAGAAGGCGAGCCTGGTGATGTCGGCCAGCACATCCGCGACCGGCACGTAGCTGATCCAGATGCTCTGGCGGGTGTCGGTGACGCCGGCGGGAACACGGATGCCCTCACCCGGCTTGACCTCGCTCAGATCCCACATCGGACGGTGCAGCACGGCGAAGCTCTCGACTCCGCCCGGGCCGGTGACCGGCTCCGGGAAGAACACGGTGTCCTTGTTGTGGAACAGGTTCAGGTCCATGTCCAGCGCGTCGTCGAAGGCGAACAGTGCCGGGCCGAGCCGGCGCCACTCGCGCAGGTCCGAGGACACGGCAACGGCCGTGCGCGGGCCGAGGGGGCCGTACGCGACGTAGGTCATCACGTGCAGGCCGAGCCGGGGGACGAAGGTGACCCGGGGGTCTTCGACCCCGGCGTTTTTCGCGCCGCGCTCCCAGCCGCGGTCCGGCTCGAGCACGACACCCTCGCGTTCGACGCCCGTGGGCACGCCGTCGGTGATGATGACCTTCGCGATTCCGACCCGGGAGACGTTGCCGGTGGCGACCAGGCGGGGGAGCAGGTACAGCGTTCCATCGGCAGAGTGTCCGGTCCCGGGGTTCAGCACCCCTTCGGCCTCGAGTTCGTTGCCGTCTTCGGGCGTCATGATGACGCCCATTCGGGTCAGGGTATAGGGGAATTCAGTGGGGTTTGGCATTTCTAACCTTTCACGCCGGAGCCGATATTGTTCGACACAAAGTGCCGTTGGAAGAGGATGAACAGGATCACAGCAGGGCCGGCCAGGACGCAGGCCCCGGCAAGGACCGCCCCGAACGGGTTTGCGGCGGTGGCCGCGACGTTGCTGAGGTAGTTGGCGAGCGACACCGCGAGAGGCTGGAGAGACGCCTCCTTGGTGATCAGGAACGGCCAGAGGAATTCGTTCCACGGTCCGATGAAGGTCAACAGCACCACGGTCAGCAGTGCGGGCCGCACCAGAGGCAGTGCGATCCGGCGCAGAATCCGCAGTTCGCCGGCGCCGTCGATGCGGGCGGCATCGAACAGCTCCTTCGGAATCTGCAGGAAGTACTGCCGGAAGATGATCACGGCCGTCGAGTTGATGGCGAACGGCAGGATCATGCCCAGGTAGTTGTCGGCCAGTCCGTAGTCCCTGGCGATCATCACGTAGAGCGGGATCATCAGCAGC
>DATISQ010000105.1:0-2709 GCA_035581905.1 Cryobacterium sp. | reverse complement strand
AGGTCGAGGCCGTCCTTGATGCCGCGCGAGTCGGGCGGGGTGAGGAACGGGAACGCGGCGATGTCGCCGAGGCCGAGCGAGATCATCTGCAGGATGACCGCGGCCAGGTTCGTGCGCAGCACCTCCGGCTCGGTGTACTCGGGCCGGCGGGTGAAGTCCTCTTCCGAATAGAGGCGGATGGCGATGCCGTCGCTGGTGCGGCCGCTTCGGCCCGAGCGCTGGTTCGCGGAGGCCTGTGAGATCGCCTCGATCGGCAGCCGTTGAACCTTCGAGCGCACGCTGTACCGGCTGATCCGGGCTGTTCCGGCGTCGATGACGTAACGGATGCCCGGCACGGTCAGGCTGGTCTCCGCCACGTTGGTGGCGAGCACGATCCGGCGCCGCACGCCGGCGACCTTCGACGGCTGGAACACCTTGTGCTGGTCGGCGGAGGAGAGCCGGCCGTACAGCGGCAGGATCTCGGTCGGGCTGGTGCGCCCCGAGGAGGCGTACTTGCCGGCAAGGGCGTCCGCGGCGTCCCGGATCTCGGTCTCGCCGCTGAGGAAGACGAGCACGTCGCCGCTGGACTCCCGGTCGAGCTCATCGAGGGCGGCGGAGATTCCCTCGATGTAATCCCGGTCGACGGTGGGCGCGGCATCCGTTGTGTCGTCGTCTGCGTCCATCGCCTCGGCGACCAGCGGGCGGTAGCGGATCTCCACCGGGTAGGTGCGCCCGGAGACCTCGATGATCGGCGCCGGCGTGCCGTCCGGCGCGGCGAAATGCTCGGCGAAGCTTTGCGGGTCGATCGTCGCGGAAGTGATGATGAGCTTGAGGTCGGGGCGCTGTGGCAGCAGCTGCCGCAGGTAGCCGAGCAGGAAGTCGATGTTGAGGCTGCGCTCGTGCGCCTCGTCGATGATGATCGTGTCGTATTTTCGCAGCAGACGGTCGCGGTGCATCTCGTTGAGCAGGATGCCGTCGGTCATCAGTTTGATGCGGGTGTCCGGGCCGACCTGGTCGGTGAACCGCACCTGGTAGCCGACCGTCTGGCCGACCTCCTGGCCGAGCTCCTCGGCGATGCGCTCCGCGATCGTGCGCGCGGCGAGCCGGCGGGGCTGGGTGTGGCCGATGTTCTCCCGGCCCAGTTCGAGGCAGATCTTCGGCAGCTGGGTGGTCTTGCCGGAGCCCGTCGCACCGGCGACGATGACCACCTGGTTGTCACGGATGGCGAGGGCGATGTCTTCCCGGCGCTGGCTGACCGGAAGCTCGGGCGGGAAGGTGATTTCGACGGGGATCATGAGCCTTCTATCGTATGACCTCCCGGTGAACGACGGATGCTGCCCCGACGCCGGGTCGGGCCCGCACGATTTAACCGCAGGATGTTACCATCAAAGAATGATCAACGACGACGGGTCCGGGGACCGGCACGCGGCCCTCGCTTCCGACGCCCGGCGCGAGGTGCTCGAACTCCTGATGGGCTCCGCCACCCCGCTCGACGCCGCCGCGGTCGCCGCGCGCATCGGCCTGCACGTGACGACCGCCCGGTTCCATCTCGAGCAGCTCGAGAACGCCGGCCTGATCCGACGCGCGGTGGGGCGCGCGGGAACGCGCGGCCGTCCGCGGATCCTTTTCACCGCGGGGCCCGCCGCCCGGGAAGACGGCTCGCAGCACGACCTGAGCCGGGTGCTGGCCACCGCGCTCGCCGAGGACGCCGACCGCGGGCGGGCCCGGGCGATCCGGGCTGGAGAGACCTGGGCCGAGAGCTACGCGGACGAGCTGCGGGGAAGCGCCTCCCGGGGCCTGGCGCCGTTGATGCGCATCCTGGACCGGCTGGGCTTCGATCCGGCGCTGGACGAGCCGTCGCCGGAGCCGGAGCCGGCGCCGAAGCCGGCGTCTGACCCGGCGTCTGACCCGGCGTCGGAGTCGGACCCGGAGTCGGATGTCGCCCCGGTCGTCAGTCTGCTGGCCTGCCCGTTCCGCGCCGATGCGCGCGACGCCCCCGAGGTCATCTGCTCGGTGCACCTGGGCCTGGTGCGCGGGGTTGCCCGCGAGCTGGGCCACGACCCGGACCAGGTCGGGCTGCGCCCGTTCGTGCGTCCCGAGCTCTGCCTCCTCCATCTCGGCAGCGAGTGGGTCGAACCGGGCCCGGCTCCGCAGTAGCGCGGTCTCCCGTTCAGCGACCGTTCAGGGGCGCGTCGACGCCCCGACCTAGGGTGGACCAATGACAATTTCTGTTCCCACTGTGACCCTCAACGATGGTCACACCATCCCGCAGCTCGGATTCGGTGTCTTCAAGGTCGAACCGGAAGAGACCGTCCGCATCGTCAGCGACGCCCTCGACGTCGGCTACCGGCACATCGACACGGCGGCCATCTATGGGAACGAGGCCGGCGTCGGCGCCGCGCTCGGGGCATCCGGAATCGCGCGCTCCGACCTGTTCGTGACCACCAAGCTGTGGAACGACCGGCAGGGCACGCAGTCGGCGTTCGACGCGTTCGACGAGAGCCTCGAGAAGCTCGGGCTCGACTACGTCGACCTCTACCTGATCCACTGGCCGGCGCCCGCCAACGACCGCTATGTCGAGAGCCTGATGGCGCTCGAGCAGATCCGCGAGTCCGGCCGGGCCCGCTCGATCGGCGTGTCCAACTTTCTGGTGCCGCACCTCGAGCGCCTGCTGACGGAGACGGATGTCGTGCCCGCCGTCAACCAGATCGAGCTGCACCCGGCGCACCA
>DATISQ010000104.1:0-19425 GCA_035581905.1 Cryobacterium sp. | reverse complement strand
GTCGCCGGCGGTGAGGCTGCCGTCGAGCACGCGCCAGACGGTGCCGGTGCCGGACGAGTCGAAGGTTCCGGCCGAAACCGCGCCGGAGCCGCCGATGTACCAGAGCTGGTAGTCCTGGTCTGCCGAGAGGGCCGGCAGATCATCGATCAGGAGCGCGGAGAGGCCGCGTTCTGCGGACCAGACCAGGGTGGCTTCCTGGCCGTCGGCGGTGGTCGCCGATGCGCGCTGAGTGTCGGCGGCCGCCGTGATCTGTACGAGTCCGGCTGCCTGCTCCTGTTCGAACTGATCGGAATCCAGGGACTGGCCGACGAACGTGCCGCCCGCGAACAGGGCGACGGCCGCCGCGGCCGCCGCGAGAACGCCGACGGGCCGCTGGAACCAGCGCAGACGCGCGCGCTCGGATGCGGCGGTACGTTCCGGGGCGGTAAGTTCCGGGGCGGTACGTTCCGGGGCGGCGCCGTGGACCGGTGCGGGATCGGCGCGTGGCGCGGGGACATCCGTCGTCTGCGCCTGATCGGCCGCCCGGGGCGCGAGTTGCGGCGTGGCGGCGAGTTGGGCCATCAGAGAGGCCCTGAGCCCGGCTGACGGCTGTACGGGGTCGGCGGCAAGGCCCAGCGCCACCGCGGTGTCGCTCAGCTCGGCCGCCTCGATGCGGGCCTGCTCGGATGCCTCGAGGTGCGCCTCATAGTCGGCGGCGTCCTCCGCGCCCAGGGCGTGGAGGGCGTAGGCGCCGGCGAGCTCGCCCGGATTCTCCCCGTCGGTGTTACGGGTGTCGTCATTGTTGCGGGTGTCGTCATTCCCGGTGTTGTCGCTCATGACGCCACTCCCACTTCGTCGCGCAGGCGGATCATTCCGTCGCGCAGCCTCGTTTTCACGGTTCCGAGGGGGATCTGCAACCGCTCGGCGACTTCACTCTGGCTGAGGCCACCGTAGTAGGCGAGGCTGATCGCCTGGCGTTGCAGTTCCGTCAGTCTGGACATCGCCTTCTCCACCCTTTCGTGCTCGATTCGAACTCCGACTGTTTCGGACACCTCGTCGTAGGCGACCGCCAGGTCACGGATGCCGATTCTGATGTCCCGGTCCCGGCTGGCCTGCGACGACCGGATCCGGTCGACCGCGCGGCGGTGCGCCATGGTCAGGATCCAGGTCGAGGCCCCGCCACGCTGGGCCTCGTACCTCGTCGCCGTTTGCCAGATCTCCAGAAAGATCTCCTGGGTCACTTCTTCCGACTGCGCGGGGTCGACCAGCAGGCGTCGGACGAGACCGAGGACGCGGGGCGCCATCCGGTCATACAGTTCTCCGAATGCTCCTTCGTCTCCCTGCGCCACCCGGCCCAGCAATTCCTCCTGGGAGGCAGGAACGGTCGACTCTCGGTCGACGTCGAATTCAGCACTCATGAGACCAAGCATCTCAGGTCTCGTCCACGTCCATGACTCATGTTCGGCGCGGAGCCCGGATCGGATTGGTGCGTCACGACACGCCGAGGAAGAGTGAAGGCCGGGCCGCAGAACGCCTCTCGGCGCGAGGCCGCTCAAAGCGGCGAATATTGGAGCCCGGGGTTACTGCGGCCCGACCAGCATCCAGTGTAAACGACACAGGCGCAGTTCGCTCACCGGGCGGCACGGCATCCGTGGCCGCACCGGGCCGGTCAGTCCAGGGAGTCGCTGCGCCAGAGCCGGGCACAGGAGCCGAATTCCTGAGCGGTGGTGGAGAAGCGGAGAGCACGAGTGGTCAGCTCAGTGGACCGGAGCGGTTCGGTCGTCTCCAGGTCGTCCGCAACGCTGGTGCAGCCGACGGAGATGACGCGGCAGAACGCCGCCGCCCGATCCAGGGCCACGGCAAAGTCGCCCGTGAAGATACCGCGCAGGATCTGGTCGGCCAGGACGATGATCTCGGCCGTTCCCGTGGGCACAGCGGCACCGGCGATGACGGGGTCGATCGCCACGGTGACCTCGGTGCCGCGCTGGTAGAGGAACGCCGTGCCCTCGGGATCCTGGCGGATGAGCAGCCGCACCAGATAGATCCGCCAGAGCGCCCCGGGCAGGCTCCGCGGCGTCGCCCGCGACCACAGCTCGGCCACCGCGTCGACACCGTTCTCATCGGTGTAGGCCAGAAGCCGCTCGACGATGTCGGGGTCAGGGTCGCTGCGCACGCGGGCCAGGAGCGCGTGCGCGGTCTCGTGCGCCACCCGACTGATCATTGCCGGGTCCTCACCGCCCTGGAAGGACTCGAATTTGCTGCCGGAGAACTGGGTCGGCTTGTGGAAGTTCTCGGCCATCGCATCCTCCTGGGTTCGTCGCTCGTGTTCGCTGTGGGCACATCCGTCTCGGGTGCAGAAGACCCTCTCCCACGGTACCTAGAAAAACAGATCCGGAATCCCCTGTACATTATTAACCGCGGGCCTCTAGCTCAGTTGGTAGAGCAAAGGACTTTTAATCCTTGGGTCGTCGGTTCGAGCCCGACGGGGCCCACTCTCAGAAACATCATCGGCGCGAGCCCGGGCCGTGACCCCTGTGTCACTCCCCGGGCCCGGCTTCGATCCCAGACTCCCGGCGAGCATCCAGCGTTGATTCGGGCGGCGTTCGGGTAGCTCCTTCATACTTCACTGAGATGTGGCCGGCAGTGCCAATGCCGGCGACAGTAGAAGGGGGTCGCAGTGAGCAGAGTGAATGAAGAAGTTGAGGTCGAGACCGGGATCATCACCCGGTACCGCCGCCACCCGAACGGGCACGGACTGGTCTCTCCCGGCGCGCGCGTGCATCCCGCCGCGTTCGTGTCCCGAACCGCTTATGTCGAAAGTGACGCTCGGGTCGGAGCAGAGGCCTGGATCGGCCCCGGCAGCTGGGTCGACACGGGTGCGGTCGTCGGCTCGCACGCGTTCATCGGCCAGAGCGTGCACGTCGGCGCGGACGCGGTCGTCGGCAGCGCCGCCCGGCTCGGCAGTTATGTGCGGATCGGCCGGCAGGCGCAGATCAGCCCCGGAGCTGTCGTCGAACGCGACCTGCGGATTCCGGACCAGGCCGTGATCGGCGCGGAACCGCGCATGCGCCGACCGGACGCGGAACGGTCCGTACCGGCCGGGCTCGGCCACGCCGCCTAGCCGTGCCGCACTTACTCGGGAGTGGAGGGGATCGCGAGTTCTCGCTGCACCATCAGCGCAAGCTCGCGCAGCAGCACGATGTCGACGGTTTCCGCTGATCTGGGCTTCGAATCGAACACGCAGAGCGCACCGATGAACTCCCCGGATGGTGACTCGATCGGGAATCCGGCATAGAACCTGATCTGCGGCTCGCCCACCACGAAGGGGTTGTCCCGGAAGCGGTCGTCGAGGAGGGTGTCCGGGATCACCATGGCCGAGGTGCCCTGGATGGTGACCGCACAGAATGAACTGGAGCGCGGTGACTCGGCATCGGCCACGCCGCTGCGGGCCTTGTGCCACTGGCGATCGCGGTCGATCACCGTGAGCGCGGCGGACTGGGTGCCGAACAGCGTGCGCGCCAGCGCCGCGATGCGGTCGAAGCGTTCCTCGGGCGCCGTGTCGACGATCCCGAGCTGGTCGACCGCGAGCTGGCGCCGAACCTCCCTCGCCTGCGCCTGGTCGTTCGTGGGCACCGGTTCGGCGTCATGGGTGGCGACCCGGTCGGCGCAGAGGAGCGGAGCCATTCGGGGCGCCAGGATGTCAGCCCAGTGCGCATACGATTCCGTGGACCGGAACCGGCCCGGCGGCGGCGGCGGCGGCGCGCTGGACGGCACGAAGATGACCCCCTCGCCGCTCTCGGCGGCGATCCGCTCCGACACCCGGTTCAGCAGCCGGGCATGGTTGTCCGCCACGTTTCCGAAAGAGGAATCGAAGACCGGGATCGACCTGATGGGCTGGATTCCGGCCACGACGATCCGGGTACTGCAGGGCGATGAGGCCGCAAGGAAATTGATCAGATTGACCAGATCGCGTCGCCACGCGTGCGCGGAGACCAGGTTCACGGCCTCATTCACGCCCAGGATCAGCACGATCGCGTCGAAACGGGACAGCCGCACCCCGGTCAGTTCGAGGAGGGCCGTGGCGACGCTCATGCGGGGTTTCGCGATCAGGTCGACGTCGACCCCGCGGCCGGTCTGCGAGGACAGCGCACGCGCGAGCGATCCGGGCAGGGCCAGGTCGTGGCTCACCACCCCGCGGCCGACGGCCGGCCCGGACCCGAGGATCAGGATGCGGTCGGAATCGATGCCCGCGGAGTGCGCTTGCGGAGCATCCGTGGGTATCGGCACATCGCCGAGGCCTCGCTCGGACGCTGCGGCCCAGGTTCGCAGGGCAGGAGCAAGCGCCCATCGTATGAGTTCCCGCATTGACGCCCCTTTGTCGCTAAGTCACAAGGGTGTATCCAAGATCAGATTTCAAGTATCCCCCATTCGGGGCGCGACCCGGTAGCGTGGCCCCGACTCGCTACACCAGGCCCACCACGGCATGGGCGAGCGTGAAAATGACCAGGCCGGCGAGCGCACCCACCACGGTGCCGTTGATGCGGATGAACTGGAGGTCTTTGCCGATCTGCAGTTCGATCTTCTCGGCCGTCTCGGACGCATCCCACCGTTCGACGGTTTCGGTGATCACTCCGGCGATCTCATGCCGGTACCGGCGCACGATGTAGCCCATGCTGTCGGCCAGCCACCGGTCGATGCGGGTGCCGAGGGCCGGGTCGCTGGAAAGCCGTCCGCCGACCTCAATGACGGTCGAACGGATGCCCATGCGCAGTCCGCTCGCGGGATCGTTCAGCGCCGCCGCCAGCGACACCTTGACCGCCTCCCACGTTTCGCTCGCGAATTCGCGCAGCCGGGCGCTGTCGAGCAGTTCGAGCTTGAGCGCCTCCACCCGCTCGATCATCGCCGGCTCGTGCTGCAGGTCGTCGGTCACCTCCACGAGGTAGCGGTCGATCGCCTGGCGGAGCGGGTGGCCGGCATCCGCCCGAACGGCGGCCACGAAGGCGAGCACCTCCCGGTGCGCCTTGTCGTCGACCAGCTTGTCGACGAAGCCGGGCAGCCAGCCCGGCAGTCGCTGGGACACGGCCCGCCCGAAGGCCTCCGGATGCGCCAGCAGCCAGCCCTCGGCCCGGTCGAGCAGCAGATCGACGGCAGCGTGCTGCTGCCCGGACTCGACCAGTCGCGCCCCGACGCGCCCGATCGGGGGGCCCCACTCCGGCTTCAGCAGGTTCTCACGTGCCACGGTCTCGATCAGGTGTTTGATCGCGTCGTCGCTGAGCAGGTTGAGCAGCCCGGCGCCCGCCACCGCGACCTCGTCGGTGAGTCGGCGCGCGTTCTCCTCCTCGGAGAGCCACACGCCGAGCCGCCGGGACACACCCAGCGACTCGAGCTTTCCGCGGATGACCGTCTCGGAGAGGAAGTTCGTCTCGACGAACTCGCCGAGGCTCGCCCCGATCTCGTCCTTGCGACTGGCGATGATGTTCGTGTGCGGGATGCGCAGGCCGAGCGGGTAGCGAAACAGTGCCGTCACGGCGAACCAGTCGGCGATGGCGCCGACCATGCCGCCCTCGGCCGCGGCCCGCACGTACTGCAGCCACGGGTAGGTCTCCTGCAGCGCGAACGAGGTCGCGAACACCACCGCCATCAGGAAGAGCAGGCCGATGGCGAGCCGTTTCATGCGGATCAGGGCCTTCAGGCGAACGGCGTCCTGCGGGCTCAGCGGCTGCCGGGCGCCTGCTCCCGCTCGTGCTCCGCGTCGTGTCCCGGCCCGGGCTTGGCGCGGCGCGGTCTCGGTCTGGTTCTGCCTCAGCTTCTCGGCCATCCTCCCAGACTGCCGGATGTGGGCCGGGGAGGGAAACCGTCTCCCCCCTGGACCCTGCAGCGGCGCTCGCTCAGCAGTGGCAGTGGCCCTCCTCGACGGGCGTCGACGGCGGCACATCGAGCACCGGGCTGCGGTCGAAGAAACCATCCGGCTTCAGCCTGAAGCCGGCGGTGTCCACCGGCATGATCGGCCAGTCCTCGATGCGCGGAAAGTGGGTGAGGCCGAACGTGTGCCAGAGCACGATGTCCTGGCCGTCGATGTCGCGGTCGGCCTCGATATAGGCCGGCAGACCGGCGCCACCCGCATGCTGGTTGACGAAGTCCCCGGTCGGGTAGCGCTCTTCCTCGGCGTACCGGGTCACCCACAGGTCCTTGGTCGCGAAGGTCGCCCGACGGGCCACGGATGAGTTCTCGTCGGCCAGCAGGGTCGGCTGCCCCTGCGGGAAGAGCTTGTAACCGACCGGTTCGCCGAGCCGGTTGAGCACGTTCGGGTTGGAGACGAGCCAGGTGCGCCCGCTCCGCATATCGGCCTCGCGAACCCCCTCGGACTCCCGCGCCAGGAGCGTGCGCCGGCGGGTGAAGGCGTTCCCGCGCTCGTTGCCGGGCCCCATCGGGACGCGCACGGCTTCCTCCTCCTCGACCCGGTTGGTGTTGCCGTCGAGAGCCATGTCCAGTCGGGCGCTGAACAGGTGCTGGTGGAACGGCGCGCCCAGGCCCGGGGCCACCTCCGAGGCATACGGGTATCCCTTGCCGGGGAAGGCGCTGGTGAACACGACGCCGGTGGCCTTGGCTTCGAACTCGATCGTGCCGTCGAGGTAGAGGTACCAGTAGAAGCCGTAGTCGTAGTTGCCCACGGTGGTGAAGAAGGAGATCACGAGTCGGCGGTTGCGGCGGGTGTACTCGATTCCCGACCAGAGGTCGCTGTGCTTGGCGAGGATGCTCCAATCTTCCTCGTGCATGCAGATGCCGTTCCGGATAGTGCGCGGGTTGCCGAAACCGTCCGTGATGACCGGGCTCAGATAGGTGATCTCGCCGAGGCAGTCGCAACCGAGTTCGAGCGAGTTGGCGTACTGGCCGACCAGGTACTCACCCGTGTCGAAGTAGTTCTGCCAGGACCGGACGGGCGCGGGGTCGCCGTAGGGCACGACCATCTCCGCGATCGAGGCCCGGTTGATGATGGAACGTCGGGTGCCGTTGTCGACGAAGCCGATGTTGTGCAGCACGACCCCCTCGCGCACGTCGAAGCCCACGTCCAGGCTCCACTTCTCCCACTCGACGTGGTTGCCGTCGGTCACGGTGAAGCTCGGGCCCTCCGGCTGGGTGATCTCGATCGGTTTGAGGGTCTCGCGCAGGGGCCCGGTCAGGGTGGGATCGGTGTAGTTGCCGTGCTCGGCGGGGACCGGGACTACGCCGAAGTCGATCACCTGGTCGACGGTCTTGCTGACGATGTCGACATAGGCGACCAAACCGTCGATCGGGTGCGCCCAGGCGCTGTCCTCGGGAAAGTCCTGGACGAAGGCGAGACCGCGCAGGATACGACGCCCCTTCTCCTCCGGGTACTCGAACACGCCCGCGGACAGCGGTGCCACCCGCACCCCGGCCACATCGAGGCCTCGGTCGGCGAGCGCCTTCAGCCAGCGTTCATCATGGGTGAGCAGTTCTTCGACCGCGGCGAATTCCTCCTCGAGCACAGGCAGCTCACCGGTCACCTCGGTGTCGAGCACGACCACGGACTCGACCGTCTGCCGGGTAGCGGACACGGTCACGTCCCGAGGTGCGGTGCAGCCCGACACGTCGTGCAGGAACACCCGGAACCGCCGATCGGGTTCCCCCGTGGCGTGGCGGGGTGGGTCGAGCAGGCCGAGATAGGCCACCCGGATGCTCTCATCGAGCAGGCCGGCAGCGGCCAGAAGGCCGCGCACCGAAAGGATCTCGTCCGCCGACGCGAGGGCGTAAGCGGAGGAGACTGCGAGCGAAACGGAGGTCATGGTTCCCCTTTCCGGGGGCTATGGCGGCGGGACGGAAAGCCTCCGTCCGAATTCTTTTTTCTATAGTTGTAGAACCATAGGCGGTCACTAAGCTCGCTGGCAAGGGCCTTTTGTCGCCCGATTTCAGCGGGAGGGCAGTATGCCAAAAGTTGTCGACCACGACCGGCGCCGCGTCGAACTCGTCGAGGCGACCTGGCGGATCATCGCCCGCCACGGCATTGAAGGTGCGACCATGCGCGACATCGCAGCCGAGGCCGGCTTCGCCAACGGCGCCCTGAAACCGTACTTCCCGACCAAGGACGACCTGCTCGCCTTCGCATTCAGCCATGTCTTCAGCCAGACCAGCCGGCGCATGACCGAGGCAACGGTCGACCGCTCCGGATTGGGCGCGCTCCGGGCCTACTGCCTGGAGATCCTGCCTCTGGATGACATCCGGATCAGTGAGGCCCGCATCGTCATCCCGTTCTGGCAGAAGGCGTTGACGGATGCCGCGAAGGCCGAGCTGCACGCGTCCGCGATGCTGCAGTGGCGCAACACCATCTGCGACCATCTCCAGGAGGCCAGGGCGGCCGGCGAACTGCGCACCCCCCTTCCGGACGAGGACCTTGCGGGGTTGCTGATGAACCTCGTTCTCGGTGCCCAGATCACCGCGGTGCTGTCCCCGGTCGAGAATTCCCCGGACCGGCTCGTCGCGCAGCTCGATGCCTGCCTCCGTCTGATCACCGAGGGTCGGTGAACCCCGACTCTTTTTTCGACGAACGTGGAAAAAAGTGACAAACGCTGGGCTCCTGGGTTAGGTTGCTGGAAATGTGTGTGATCACGCTGGCAAAGGAGCTACCCGTGACCCTGACGACCGTGACCGCCGCGCCCAGTGGCGTCTTCGACCCGGTGCTGTGCGCCCGGGCAGACACCTTCGCCGAGTGGCGCACACTGGTCTCCGATTCCTTCGTGCCGCTCGAGGTCCGTTCGGATGTGACGGATTTCCACGGAACGCTGCGTTGCCGAGTGCTCGATGAGCTCTCGATCGTCGACGTCACGGCGAACGGCCACCAGGTTCTGCGCACCCCCGCACTCATCGCCCGGTCCGACCGGCACTATTTCAAGCTCAATCTGCAGCTCTCCGGGCACGGCATCCTGATCCAGGATGACCGGGAAGCGCATCTGCGTCCCGGCGACCTCGCGGTCTACGACACACACCGCCCTTACACCCTCGCGTTCGAGCAGGACTTCCGGACCCTGGTGCTGATGTTCCCCCACGAGGCCCTCGACCTGCCCGTCGAATCGGTCGGCCGGCTCACCGCACGCAGGATGGCCGGAGATGCGGGACTGGGCCGGATGATCAGCCCGTTCATGGTGCAGCTCGCCGAGAACCTCGAGGCCCTGTCCGGCACGACCGGGCACCGCCTGGCCTACAACGCTGTCGACCTCATCGCCACGATGTTCGAGAGCGAGTTGAGCATCCGCAGCGAACCCGTGGCCGGCGCACATGGGGATCTCCTCACCACCATCCGTCAGTACATCGAGGCCGAACTCGGCGACCCGGAGCTCTCCCCCGCCGGCATCGCCGCCGCCCATTTCATTTCCACCCGCCAGCTGCACAAAGTGTTCCATGAGGCCGACGCGACTGTCTCCAGCTGGATCCGCGCCCGCCGGCTCGAACACTGCCGCCGGGACCTGCGCGACCCTATCCTCACCGACCGGTCCGTCGGCGTGATCTCCGCGCGCTGGGGTTTTCTCGATCCCGCACACTTCAGCCGGATCTTCCGTGCAGCCTTCGGCGAACCGCCCAGCGCCTACCGGCGCGGTTGAGGGTCGGTGTGCGCCGGCCGGGCGCCGCCGGCGCATCGCCGCCGGAGAGCCGTCGCGCTCCGGCAAGTTCCGTTCGTGGAAAGACAAGTCCACGGCCCCGGAGTCGGCGAGAGTCGTGACACTGGCTCCCAGCCGCGGAGCCGCTCAACGAGGAGCACCCATGACAACGAAGCTATTCATCAACGGCGAGTGGACAAGCGCGACGGGCGGAACGATCGCCACCCTGAACCCGGCGACCGAGGAGATCCTCGAGGAGGTCGGCTTCGCCAGCACGGTGGATGTCGACGCCGCCGTCGACGCCGCCCGGGCCGCTTTCAACGGCACCGAGTGGCGGGACCTGCTGCCGGTGTCCCGGGCCCGTCTGCTGTTCCGGCTCGCCGACCTGATCGAAGCCCATGCCGACGAGCTCGCCGAGCTGGAGACCCGCGACCAGGGGCAGCCGCTGGGCATTTCCCGCACCATCTCCGTGGCCGGCGCGGCCGAGCACTTCCGCTACTACGCCGGCTGGGTCACCAAGATCGAGGGCCGCACCTCCCCGATCTCGTTCCCGGACACGCATCACTACACCCGGCGCGAACCGATCGGGGTGTGCGCCCTGATCACGCCCTGGAACTTCCCGTTGATGATCCTGGCCTGGAAGCTCGCCCCGGCCCTCGCCACCGGCAACACCGTGGTGATCAAGCCGGCGGAGCAGACCCCGCTGACCGCGATCCGCCTGGTCGAGCTGGCTGACGAGGCCGGCTTCCCGGCCGGTGTGGTGAACCTCGTCACCGGTGACGGCAGCACCGGCCAGGCCCTGGTCGACCACCCGCACGTGGACAAGGTGTCCTTCACCGGCTCCACCGCCGTCGGCCGCTCCATCGTGGCCGGCTCGGCTGCCTCGAACCTCAAGAAGATCACCCTCGAACTCGGCGGCAAAGCCCCCTCCATCATCACCGCGGATGCGGACATCGACGCGGCCGTCGGCGGTAACCTGGCTGGCGGCATGCTCAATTCCGGTCAGGTCTGCGCCGCCTACACCCGGTTCTACGTCAACAAGAAGCGCGAGGCTGAGTTCGTCGAGAAAATGGCGGCCGGGGTCTCCGGCATGCAGCTCGGCGCCGGAATGGACCCGGCCACCCAACTGGGCCCGCTGGTCTCGCAGAAACACCTCGACCACGTCGAGCGGATGGTCACGGTCGGCCGGGCGGAGGGTGCGGAACTCGTGACCGGAGGCTCCCGGGCCGGCGATGTCGGCTTCTTCTTCCAGCCGACGGTGTTCGCCGGTGTGCGCGACGACATGTCCATCGCGACCGACGAGGTCTTCGGGCCGGTGCTCTCGATCATGTCCTACGACGATGACGACGACCTGCAGGACCTGATCAACCGGGCCAACGACACCGACTACGGCCTCGCCGCCACGGTCTGGACCAGGGACCTCGAAAAGGCCCACCGCCTGGCCAACGGCATCCGGGCCGGTGCGATCTTCGTGAACATGCCACCGGTGCCGGACATGGCCGCGCCCTGGGGCGGATTCAAGTCCAGCGGCTGGGGCAACGAGATGGGTCCCTATTCGATCGACGCCTACACCCAGGTCAAGGGTGTCTGGATGCATTACGGCAGCTGACCCTGCGGGGGGCCGTGCATCCGTTCAAGGTCGCGCAATCGGCGACTCACGCCTTCGTCGACTCACGCATCTGGTCCACTCAGGCATTTCGTCAACTCAGGCATTTCGTCAACTCATCGAGGAGTAAAAACCCATGACGACTACTCGCAGTACCCCTCAGTCCGATTCCCAGGCCACCCTGCGCACGGGCCGGCTGGGCGTGATCGGCATCGTCTTCTTCGTGGTCGCGGCGGCCGCGCCGCTCGTGGGCATGACCGGCGCCGTCCCGATCGCGATCGTTCTCGGCAACGGCGCCGCCGCCCCGGGCGCCTATTTCGTGGTCGGCATCACCCTGCTCCTGTTCAGCGTCGGCTACGCCGCGATGAGCCAGCGCGTCACCAACGCCGGAGCGTTCTTCGCTTACATCGGCCGAGGCCTCGGCCGCCACCTCGGCAGCGCATCGGCCTTCGTCTCGATCCTGGCCTACCTCGCCATCCAGCTGGCCATCTACGGGTTCTTCGGCGGACTTCTCGGCACCCAGGTCGGCCTGCTGCCCTGGTGGGGCTGGTCGCTGCTGGCCTGGGCGGCCGTCACCCTGCTCTCGCTGCTGAGCGTGGACGTCGGTGCCAAGGTCCTCGGCGTACTGATGCTGCTCGAGGTCCTGGTGCTGGTCGTCACCTCGGTTGCCATCCTCGCCGACGGCGGGCCGGAGGGACTGGATCTCTGGGCTTCGTTCAACCCCACCGCGATCCTCGCCGGTGGGCTGGCCGGCTCGGCGGGAATCGCGTTCGCCTTCGCGTTCGCTTCCTTCATCGGTTTCGAGGCCACCGCGATCTACGGCGAGGAATCGAAGGACCCGAAGACGGTGGTCCCCCGGGCCACGTATCTGGCGGTCGGAGTGATCACAGCGCTGTTCGCCCTGACGGCGTTCGCCATGGTCACCGGGATGGGCGCGTCCGCGGTGGTCGAGAAGACCGTTGAACTGTCAATGCTCGACGGGGTGCCCCTGGCCGACCCGGCCGCGGTGCTCTTCTCCCTCGCGAGCCAGTACGTGGCGCCGTGGATGGCCACCGTGATGGGCATCCTGGTGGTCTCGAGCCTGTTCGCCGGGCTGCTGGCCTTCCAGAACGCGGTCGGCCGTTATCTGTTCGCCCTCGGCCGCGGCGGTGCGCTGCCCGCGCCGCTCAGCCACGTCAACGGCCGCGGCGCCCCGAGCACCGCCTCCATCACCACCTCGGTCGTCACGGGTCTGGTCATCACCACCTTCGCCGTCTTCCAGCTGGACCCGGTGCTCAACATGTTCTTCTGGTTCAGCGGTCTCGCCGTGGTGGCCATCGTACTGATCGAGATCCTCGTCTGCCTCGCGGTGATCGCGTTCTTCCGCCGCAACGCGGGCAACGAGAACGTGTTCCAGACCATCATCGCCCCGGTGCTGGCGACCATCGGGCTCATCCTCGGCGAGTACCTCCTGATGAGCCGCTTCGGGTTGCTCGCCGGCACGGTCGCCGACGGCGTGGACCCGACGGTGTCGCCGTGGGGTCTGAGCCCGATCGGCTGGGTGCTGGTCGCCCTGCCCTTCGTGCTGCTGTTCGCCGGCTACCTGCACTCGCTCTGGTCGCACACCGAGAACGAGGCACTGGTCAAGGACGTGCTCTCGTAGCGACCAGGCCGTGAACCGGGGTGTCCGCCGCGAGGCGGGCGCCCCATCGCGCGTGCCCGGCACCAGACGAGGGGCCGGCCGTGGTGCAGGGACCGGCCGCGGTGCAGGGGGTCAGAGGCCGAAACCCTGATGACGGATGCCCCAGCACACCGACCAGGACTCCCCCGGTTCGACCCAGCGCAGCCCCGCACCCGAATTGAAGGCATTCGCCGGGGCTGTCATGGGCTCGATCGCCACCGCCAGCCCCAGGAACGGGCCGTCCGGCCCCTCGAAGGGGAAGTTGCGCGGCGTGAAAACCTGCACGTTCCGGATGTTCCGGTCACCCCAGACCGTGACGCTGCGCCCGTCGGGCGCGGTGAGGGAGGCCACACTGGGCGTGCCGGGGTCCTCGCCGGCCGCATCGGAGCGCTCCTCGAGAGGCTCGGGACCCACGCCGCCGAATCCGTCGTCGAGATCGAGGTCGCCGACCCGGCGCCCCGCGCGCAGATCGAACCGGGTGCCGACGACGGAGGATTCCCCGACGGGGTTCTGCCGGTCGTCGACGTCGATATGGGTGTGCGCCGCGATGGTGAGCACGAGATCCTCGGTGGGAACGCCGCCGATCTTCGGGTACGGATGCGCGCCGAGTGCGACCGGGGCTGCCTGCCGGCCCACGTTCCGCACCGTGTGGGTGACCTCGAGTCCGTCATCGGCGAGGGCGTAGCGCACGGTCGTGTCGAGCAGGAACGGATAGCCGGCCTGCGGGAAGACCGTGGCGGCCAGGGTCACCGAGCTCGGACTGCGGTCGAGCATGCGGTAGGGCGAGTAGCGCAGGAGCCCGTGGATGGCGTTGAACATTTCCGGCTCGGTGAGTGCGAGCCGCTGAGCGACACCCTCGTGCTGCCACAGGCCGTCTCGGACGCGATTGGGCCACGGCATCAGCACGATACCGGCGCCCCACGGCGGGGTCGCCTCGGCCGCGAACGGTTCGACCAGGTCTATGCCGTCCACGGAATACACCCGGAGGCCGGCGGCCACCTCGGTGACGATCGCCAGGGCCGGCCCGCTCGGCGTGGCCGCCCTCAACTCATATTGGAAACCCGTTGCAGCGCGCATGGTGTCAACCTACTCCGGTTGCAGAACGGTCAGGCCGGACTCGCGGAGGGGGGCCAGCAGGGCCTCGTCGGCCGCGGCATCCGTGACCAGGGTGTCGAACGCGCCCAGCGGGCCGATCTGCCCGAGGTGCACCTGGCCGAGCTTGGAGGCGTCGGCCACGATGACCGCCCGGGTCGCGGCGGCCAGCATGAGCGCTTTGATGCCGGCCTCGGGGAGGTTGATGTTGGTGACCCCGCAGCCGGCATCGACGCCGTTGCAGCCGATGAACGCGAGGTCGGCGTGCACCTTGCCGAGTACGGCCTGGGCGAGCGGCTCGACCAGGGAATGCTGCAGCGGGCGGAGCGACCCGCCCGTGACGATCACGGTGAACCGCGGGATGGCCGGTTCGAGGGCGAGGGCGATGCTCAGCCCGTTCGTGATGATGACGACGTCGGTCAGGTCTGTGCGGGCCAGCAGGGCGCGGGCGATCGCCAGGGTGGTCGTGCCGACATCGAGGATGATGCTCTGCCCGCTGGTGACCAGGGCTGCGGCGAGCGCGCCGATCTGCTGTTTGGGCAGCACGGATGACGCGAGCGCCTCCTCAAACGAGAACTCCCGCAGCGGGCGGCCGCTGGTGGGCGCGGCCGGAACAGCCCCGCCATGCACGCGCTGCAGCGTTCCGGCGGACTCGAGCACGTCGAGGTCGGCCCGCGCCGTGACGCCGGACACCCCGAACGCCTCGCGCAGCTCGCGCACCCGCACGAACCCGCGCTCACCGACGAGGCGCTGGATCTGCTCCCGCCGCTGGTGGGCCGGGAGGGTGTCGCGGTCGCCGGACGCGTCAGCCGGGTCGGCCGGGTCGGTCAGGTCGGCCGGGTCGGTCAGGTCGGTCAGGTTGGGGGAAGCCATGCTCAATCTTCACTTACTTTGCTTTAGTTTTCAATCTGCAAGCTCTGGTTTCACATGCGCAAATCAGATAACGTTGTTTTCGCCATGAACACATCAGACTTCGTAGCCGACACCGGCATCATCCGTCACCGCCACACCCTTGCCGATGGTCGGGACCTCATCTACTTCGATGACCCGCAGACCACTCTGCCGCCGGAACGGGCGCCCGACCTGCGGGAACTCGACCCGCGCCCCGCCACGGCCCGGATGCGCCAGGACCCGCTCAGCGGCGAATGGGTCTCGATCGCCGCCGCACGCCAGAACCGCGTGTTCCTGCCGCCCGCCCACCTGGATCCGCTCGCTCCGTCGACGCCGGGGAACCCGTCCGAGGTGCCCAGCAACTACGACGTGGCCGTGTTCGAGAACAAGTCGCCCTCGTTCGGACCGCTCCTCACCGACGCTGACGCCCCGGCGGGGCTCGACGATCTGAACACCATCGGCCTGAACCGCATCCGCACCTCCGTCGGCCGCTGCGAGGTCGTCTGCTTCAGCCCCGAGAACGAGGGTTCGTTCGCGAGCCTGTCGGTCGTGCGCGCCCGCACCGTGATCGAGGCCTGGGCCGAGCGCACGCACGCCCTGTCGCAGCTGCCCGGCGTCGAACAGGTCTTCCCGTTCGAGAACCGCGGCGAGGCGATCGGCGTGACGCTGCACCACCCGCACGGCCAGATCTACTCCTACCCCTACATCACGCCGCGCACGCAGCGCGTGGTCGCCTCCCTCGACCAGTACGGGCCGAACCTGTTCGCCGACATCCTCGCCAGCGAGCAGGCCGGCGGCCGGGTCATCCTCACCGGCGACCACTGGACCGCGTTCGTGCCGTTCGCCGCCCGCTGGCCCATCGAGGTGCACATGCTGCCGCACCGCCACGTGCCCGACTTCGCCGCGACCAGCCTGGCCGAACGCGACGAACTCGCCGTGCTCTACCGCCGTCTGCTGCGCGGCATCGACGCCCTCTACGACACCCCGACGCCGTACATCGCCGCCTGGCACCAGGCCCCCGTCTCGGTGCGCCGCGACGAGATCCGGCTGATGCTGCAGGTGACCAGCCCGCGCCGGGCCGCGGACAAGCTCAAGTTCCTGGCCGGGTCGGAGGCTGCCATGGGCGCCTGGATCGGCGACGTCACGCCCGAGCAGGCGGCGGACAACATCCGCCGTGCGGTCGAACGCTCCGCCGAGGCCGACGCGGCCGAGGCGGCGGCCGGCGCCGCGGCATCCGTTTCCAGTATCAGCACCACGCTCGAAGGGCAGGCCCACGCATGACCGACCTCATCCAGACCGTGACGGATGGCTTCACGAGCCGCTTCGACGCATCCCCGGCCGGTCTCTGGTCGGCCCCCGGCCGGGTCAACCTGATCGGTGAGCACACCGACTACAACGACGGGTTCGTGTTCCCCTTCGCGATCAACCGGCGCACCGTCGTCGGGCTCCGCCTGCGCGGCGACCGCCTGCTGCGGGTGGCGAGCTCGTTCGCCGAGGAGACCGTGGAGCTGTCCCTCGACGACCTGACCCCGGAGAACCTGGCCGGCTGGTCGGCGTACCCGCTCGGCGTCGCCTGGGCCCTCGGCCAGTTCGGCGCCGACCTGGGAGCCCTGACCGGGTTCGACGTGTTCATCGACTCGGACGTGCCGATCGGGGCCGGACTGTCGTCGTCCGCCGCCATCGAAAGCGCGGTCGCCGTGGCCCTGAACGACCTCTGGCAGCTGGGGCTCGACCGGCGTGTGCTCGCCCGAGTGGGCCAGCTGGCCGAGAACCGGGCCGTCGGGGCCCCCACCGGAATCATGGACCAGTCCGCATCGCTGCTGGGCCAGGCCGACTCCGCCGTGTTCCTGGACTGCCGCAGCCTCGACGCCGAGGTGATCCCGCTCGGCTTCGACGTGGCCGGCCTCGAACTGCTGATCATCGACACCCGGGTGAGCCATGCTCACTCGACCGGCGGGTATGCCTCGCGCCGGGCATCCTGTGAGCTCGGTGCACGGATGCTGGGGGTCACCTCCCTGCGCGACCTCACTGTGGACGACCTGGTCCGGGCCGCGGCGGTGCTCGACGACGAGACGTTCCGCCGGGTGCGGCACGTGGTCACCGAGAACCAGCGCGTGCAGGACACCGTGCGCACCCTGCGCGAGCAGGGACCGACCGCGATCGGCACCCTGCTCGATACCTCGCACGTGTCCATGCGGGACGACTTCGAGATCTCGGTGCCCTAACTCGACCTCGCCGTGGAGACCGCACGCAGCGCCGGGGCCATCGGCGCCCGGATGACCGGCGGCGGCTTCGGCGGCGCCGCCATCGCCCTGACCCCGCGCGCCCTGATCCCCGCGGTCACCGAGGCGGTCACCGCCGCGTTCGCTGCTCGAGGCTTCGCGGTCCCGGACCTGTTCGTGGTGCGCGCGGCCGATGGGGCCGCGCGGGAGCAGTAGCGGGGCAACCGGCCCGGCCCGGCTCGGCCCGGCTCGGCTCAGCGGCGTCGGGTTTGGCTGCGTCGGGTTTGGCTGCGTCGGGTTTGGTGGCTAACTCAGGAGAAACCGACGGGACCGTCGCCGGCCCCCGCGGGTTGCGGGGGCGAGGCGACCCTGGACATCCGTTTCTCCTGAGTTAGCCGCACAAAGCGCTCACGCCGGCGGCGCGTTCAGGGGGCGACCGCGGTGGGCTGACCGCCGGTGATCCGCACGAGCTCGCCGAACGTCGTCGGGAACACAGTGTGCGCATGGCCCGCGGCGGCCCAGACGACCGGGAAGTCGGCGAGCGCGACGTCCACCAGGGTGCGCAGCGGTGACGGATGTCCGATCGGCGCGACCCCGCCGATCACCTGTCCGGTGGCCTGCCTGACCACATCCTTCGAGGCACGCCCGATCGTGCCGCCCAGCCGGTCCCCCAGCCAGACCGAATCGACCCGGTGGGCCCCTGAGGTGAGCACGAGCAGCGGCTCGCCGTCGAGCGTGAAGACGAGTGAATTCGCGATGGCGCCGACCCCGATGCCGAGCGCCTCCGCGGCGGCGGCCGCAGTTGTGGCCGCCTCGTCGAACCACCGGATCTCCGGGTCAAGGCCCTGGGCGTGGAGAGCAGCCCGAACCCGCTCGACGGACGGATGCGCGGTATTCACCATGCCGGAATCCTACGGCCCGTACTCGCCGCGCCGTGCGGAACGCCCCTGAAAACCCTGCGCGGAGGGGCGAAACTCACGGGTCGGCGGATGGTGCAGAGAGAAGGGCGGAGGGGGTCGGGAACGGTGGGGAGCAGCGGGGCCCGGCGGACACGGGACGCTAGGCTGACGCGTATGACTGCCGACAGCGCCGCCCGCATCATCACCCTGCCCGACCGCCCCGGACCGGACGTCGCCGAGAGCGCCTACGTCGCCCCGGGCGCCGTCCTCGTTGGCAACGTCACCCTGGCCGATCACGCCAGCGTCTGGTACAACGCCGTGCTGCGCGCCGAGGCGGAGCCCATCCGCATCGGCCCCGGCTCCAATCTGCAGGACAACGTCTCCTGTCACGTGGACCACGGGTTCCCGCTGATCGTCGGCCGGAACGTGTCCGTCGGGCACGGGGCCGTGCTGCACGGCTGCACGGTCGAGGACGGCTCGCTGATCGGCATGATGGCGACTGTGCTGAACGGCGCCGTCATCGGGTCCGGGTCGCTGGTCGCCGCCGGAGCCGTGGTGCTCGAGGGCACCATCGTGCCGCCGCGGTCGCTGGTCGCCGGGGTGCCCGCCAAGGTGCGGCGGCCGTTGACGGACGACGAGGTGGCCGGCCTCGGCCACAACGCCGAGGAGTATCTGCGCCACTCTGCGTTGCACGCTTCGGTGACGGCGCCGCCCCAGGACTGAGCCGAGCGCACTCTCGCTCGCGGCGCAGGCTACGGCTCGCGGCGCAGGCTCTACCGTGCGCCGGCTTCCACAGCGTGCGCCGCGACGGCACCGGCCACCGAAAGCCGAAAGCCGAAAGCCGAAAGCGACCGTACCGGGTTACCGGCCGAGGGACAGCTCGGCGGCCTTCACCACGGTGCAGAGCAGCATGGCGCGGGTCATCGGGCCGACGCCGCGCGGGTTCGGGGACAGGAAACCGGCGACATTCGCGACATCCGGGTGCACGTCACCGGTCAGGGTTCCCTTGCCGGTGACCGGGTCGGTCACCCGGGGGATGCCCACGTCGAGCACCGCGGCCCCGGGCTTGACCCAGTCGGCCTGGATCAGATGCGGCACGCCGACGGCCGCCACGACGATGTCGGCGCGGCGCACCTCGCCGGGCAGGTCGACCGTGCGGGAGTGGGTGAGGGTGACCGTGGCGTCCAGACCCTTGCGGGTGAACAGCAGGCCGAGCGGGCGCCCGACGGTCAGGCCGCGCCCGACGACGACGACGCGCCGACCGACGATCGGCACGTCGTAGCGGCGCAGCAGCTCGACGATGCCGGCGGGGGTGCAGGGCAGGGGCGAGTCCAGTTCGCCCTCGATGCCGAGCACCAGCCGGCCGAGGTTCGTCGGGTGCAGGCCGTCGGCATCCTTGGACGGGTCGATCAGTTCGAGCATGGCGTTGTCGTTGTGGCCGACCGGAAGTGGCAGTTGGATGATG